>CAUSMY010000073.1:0-7286 GCA_963533015.1 uncultured Veillonella sp. | reverse complement strand
GATTTTGCCTATCCTCATGCTCCAACCAATTCTTCTCTCTTGCAATTGAAGAAACCGCTACTCCAACATCATTTCCAACGGCTTTTCCTATTACTAAACTAAATATCTTCCCTAAATCTTTATTCTTAGTATTATTTAAAAGGATATTAGCACTTGCAGCATTGAAACCATTAAAACCTCCATTACCAGATGTCTTTGCAATAAAAGCACCAAATCCCGAATGCAAAAGTAATCTATAAACGCCATTTTCATCCCATTTGTTATATTCTTTCAAAAGGCTTTCTGCTTTAGCTTTATCATTTTTTCGTTTTGCATCTATAATTTGATTTAATAATTGTGTCTGCTGGTGTGTTGAAATATCACCAATTAATTTATATCCATGATTTGAAATTTTTGTTAATAGAATTTGTTTTTCTTCTACTGTCTTCTTGTCAAAAATTGGTGCTAATTTATTAAGTGCTTGTTCTGTATCATGATTAATCTTTTCTAAAGATTCTCTCTCAGCAATTTCAATGATACCTTCACTGATAGCAGAATGAGTAGTTGATTTAGAATTACCTTTTACAGGAATCCCCATTTTAGGGCTACCGGTAATACCTATTGGATTATTTTTAGAGCGTTTAGTCGTAGATAAACTATATCCAGATGTCTTAGCTGAATAGGATGCTTCATTTTGAATATCATTCATTTTTAAAGAATTAGAGGATAATTTATTCCTTGATTTATCAAGACTACCTTTAATTATACCACCTGTAAGTGTAGTTGAATTATCTACCTGTACATTATATCCACCATCACCTGCGTATATACCAGCCTGGTTTGTAACACTTGCATAGTGACTGTCTGTAGTTCCTCTCGAATTATCAAATCCAACTCTCGCAGGGCCACTCATTCCATAAGATACAGATATACCTTTATTTTTACTTATTTTATGGTAGTCATTTGTATCTTGTAAACTTTCAATTTTCAAATCATGTCCAACTTTTGTAGTTACACTTTCACCGATAACCTTAGAACCAATAATTTCTGTATTATTTCCAGAAACAGTATTTACTTGTTTACCAAGAATAACGGTTCCTGTATGTGTCTTAGTTGTCTCTAATGCATTTTCTTTACCTTTATACACATTAGCATCTAAACCAATAACACCACTTCCATGTGGACTTACAGTTGCACCTATTGACCAACCAGAAGATGTATAATCATCGTGTTGAACTATTGTATTGGTCCCAGCATCCATTCGAAGATTATTAGATGCATTTACATTAACGACCGGAGCCTCAACTGTACTTCCTGTAATATGTATATTACCTTTAGACATATCATTACTGTTAGCCAAAATATCTACTTTTGTTTTACTAGCTAAAGAACTACCAATATATTGTTCTTCATTTAACTCATTTCGTTGTTTAAATTTACTAGAGCCTATAGATACGTTGATATTTAGAAGACTATCTTTTCGAGCTCGTTCGTGTTTATATTTTTGTTCTTTATCTATTGCATTTTGTACATCTGGATGTACCGCATTTTCAATTTCTGGATGTTCTATTTGATAACTCTTATTTAATTCATTAGCTTTACTTAAAACCTCTCTTTCTTTATCTAATAAATTAACAGGTTTAATCTTACTATAAGCCTTGGCATCATTATAAGCATGTTTTATGCTATTGGCTGCTTCACCATATTCAAATGCAGATAGCACACTAGTTTTTCTACTGTTAGCGCGTTTGCTAAGTTGTTGAGCTGTGTTCAAAGCAGATACTACTTGCCCACCAACACTAACCGTTAATCCAGATCGTTTTTCTTCATGCGTTTGTACTACATGTGATGAGTTATGTTTACCATCAATGTCAACATCCGTAGCAGTTAAGGATACTGGACTATTGCTAAAATAGTTAGTCGTTGTGCTATGTATAGTATCTCCAGCAGTAACATTAATCACCCCATTAGTAGAGGCAATATTACTCGCTTCTTGTGTAGTATAACGACCATCATATGTGTCAGTGATTTTTTTACTACCAATAGTAAATCCTAAGCCAGCTCCCATAAGACCTTTTTTCTTACTATGTTGATATGTATCATTGCGACTGCTATCTTCTGCAGAATTTGTGCGTACCTTATTTCCAGCAGAAATAACTACATCACCTGTGCCTAGCACATTAGAACCAGTGATATTTACATCATGGTTAGCTCCTACTTGAATTGTATTGCCACCAATAGTGGATGCTACCACACCCGTATGCTCATAATCTTTACGAATCGTATTAACTGTACGAGATAATAGCCCTTTTTCCTTGTACTGTAGTCCATATTGATCACGGCTATAGGTATTCCCATTTTCAATATTCACATCATTACCAGCAGCTATAGTTGTTACGCCATGCTCACTATTTATTACACCTTGACGGATATTGACATCATTCTTAGCGGCTACTGTTACATTGCCATCACCTAATATTTGTGTACCAATTTCAGTACCTCTATCTGTGCGAAGATAATTTGCAGAATTTAATGTCATATCTTTCTTGGCACTTAATTTTTTAGTATCCACATTAACGGTATTCGCACTAGTAATGGAAATTGTACCTTCTTCTCCACCTGTAATAACAGCACCAGTTAGATGTACGTCCTTATTACTATGAATGTCTATGATTCCTTTAGAATTTGATACGCCAATACGCCCTTGTTGCACAAGTACATCTTGATTAGCCAGTTTACGTGTTGTTGCCTCAGCAGTTACATCGTTATTAGCACGTAATGTAACACTATGATTACCATGAATAGCACCAGTATTTCGAATAGAATCCGTAGCACCAATAGCTACAGTATTCGCATTAAATCGACCCGTATTATCCACCGTATTTGCCCGTACCACAATGGAATCTGCCATCATATTACCACTATTCTTAAATGTACTATCCGTATTAGCTATAATAGATCTACCACTTACAACAGCACCCATAGCATCAATTTGATTAGCCGATTGTTTCGCTAAATACACCTTTGGATACAATACCTGTTGTGCTTGTCCATTCACAACAATAGTTTTTGTTTCAAGCCATACCATATCTGTTGTAATGGATTTCATTTGTTCTTCTGATAAAGTAATACCAGGTGTTAACTTATATTTTTTACCATAGGCAATACCCGCTTCGAGTAACGCTTTATATTCACTTTCGTTATCTGTATAGCCTTCTAAATATGGTTTACCAGTAGCAGATAGAATTTGTGAATTAATTAGACCTTGTTCATAAAAACCATCACCTAGGCGCTTCATTCTTCGGTCTGGGTCATTAGCCAACGCATTTAGCATATATTCAGACGATACAATTTTCTTACGATTTGTAAAAGCACTATCTGTTTCAATTAATGCATTCGCTGTGATATCTGGATGAATGTTATAAATCGCCTGTGTCGGTAATTTTAATCCTTCAATCGTTACGTTCCCAATACTTGACTTTCCTTGAGTTCCTGTGCCAAACGGATCAAGGCTATCATTTACTTTACGCTTATTAGCCTCAGCAATGGTATCCTCAGCATGTTCCTGTATTGTACCAATTGGTTGTATACTCTGCTCTTCTATGGAAGGTGTCATAAATACTTCTGGATCCCAATATCGACGCCATTTATGTCCAAATCCGTGTCCTTTATGAACTCGTTTCGATTCACTAACTTGTGTTGTTCCTGTTTTGAACACCTTATCACTGGTTGTATCACTGACAGTCTCATGTGCCCCATTAAATATAACTTGTCCGCCAGATGCAATTTTGCTATTTATATTAGAGGAAGCACCATTAATGACTATATCGCCACCAGCAGAAATAATCCCAGGTTGATTGTTCGTAACCTCTGTATGGGTATGCTCCTCTTCACTTCGAATTAATGTAAAGTTTTTTACAGGTGGAACGCCCTTATCTACCATTTTAATCGTACCATCAGCTTGTTTCACTGGTACTTTATGAGCCACACCATAGCCACCTTTTCCTGTATAGCCAGGAAATTCAGAGATATCAAAAATTTGATTTTCTTCTGGATGATTTTTATCATCAACTTTAAGTTTATCCCCATGCTTAGTCATACCATCTGAAACACGCTTCATGCCAAAGCTTGCATTATCATTAACAAGATTAGACGTTGTTAGAGTCATCTCACCACCTGATTGAATGGTAGCGCCCTTATTTTCAATGACATGAGAACCTGTTAGATTCATCGTATTTCCACTATACAATAAAGCATTCCCATTATTATGGATTTCATTAGCTTGTATATCCATATGGTCACGACTCGCAATTGTACCAGACTTATGACTATCTAATTCCTTTTGTACTTTAGTCATTGCTTCTTGCGCCTTATCATAAGTCTTAGTTAGCTCTTGAATACGATTACGATGTGCTTGCAACTCTTCTTTAGTCTTATAAGCTGTTATATCTGCATTCCACTCTTTATCAAGTTCCTCTTTAGCTTGTGTCAAAATATCTGCAGCACTTTTATATCTTGCTTCAATAGTTGCATCCGTATGATTAGATACAGTATCCGCTTTAATAGACACAGTATTGCCATAGATACGGCCATTTTCAGCATTATCTACCGATGTTGCGTGAATATCTGTAGTACCATTTGAGTTTACCAAACCATGATTAGCCATAGACGATTGACTTTCAATAGATAAGCCGTTGTCACCTTGCACAACACCATCTTGTCCCACTGAAATGGCATGACCTGAAATAGACGTCTGACCATTACTTGTTATTCCGCCATCCACTTGAATCATACCATCCGCACTAATATTAGTCGCATGAACAGAACTTAATGTACCTTTAATATTAACACCAAGCCCATCATTGGTTCCTTTCATGGTAATAGAGTTAGCATACATACCACCAATAGCAGATACATCTAGACCAATTTGATTAGAGGAACCCAATGCCTTAGATTCTAAAGACTTGGCATCTATTATATTTTTACCTGTACGAGTCTCTACTGCATTAGCCCATACACCTGCGTTTACCTGTGCAGCTTCGGTTAAAATTTGTAAGGAGTTAGATTCTTTTGCATTAAGGCCCTTTCCATTAATAGCAATAGAACCTTGTTCTACCCGATAGGTATTAAGATTTCCATTAGGGTCATATTCAGGCTTACCAGTCGTTAATACAGCACGGTCAGTATTTATAAAACCGCCGCCATCTACAGTAATCCCATTAGGATTAGCTACAACAACTGATGCTTTACGTCCAGCCACCTCAATAAAGCCATTCATGTTAGTAGGATTATGAGATGTGACCTCATTTACAATAACCGAGGCAGATCCACGCATCATATTAGTATTACCTGGCACATACCCAGCTAAGCTCGTATTCGCCATTTGATATGAATTATTTAAAATCACACCATGTTGTGGCACATTAAAATTTGTATAATCATTGCGAGATACACCACCTGCCGTAGGTCCAGCAATATTGACTAATGTAATACCGTTTGCCGCTTGTCCTACTTGTGCTTGTCGATGTTGAGGCGCATTACGATCTACCTCTATAGGATTTTCTGCATAAACCAAAGGAACTACTAAAGGATCCATAACCATGAGGCCCATAGTAAGCCATACGGCAATTTTATATTGTAATCGTTTTTGTTTCATAAATTCTCTCCCAAACTATATATATGAGATATGACAGCAGTTTACTAAAATCTAAATCCCGCTTGGAATCCTGCTGTTATATGATTTGTTTTATAACCTTCCGGTTTATATAACGGCATACCAACAAAGGCATCATAAAATAATCCAGACTTAAATTGGCCTCTCATACCAATGGCTGTACCGACAATAAACCGACCTGTTAATACATCGGTACTCGGTCCATATACGGTACCAAAATCTATATTGGCATATATACTTGATTTCCATTTTGGTATATAACTAGCTACTTCATTTCGCATATACCAACCGCTCTCAGCCATCAACGTATGCTCGCCATCAAATCCTTGTACTGTATATCGATTACCGAGACTAATCATATCTCGTGAATATAATTGCTTACCACCTAATGTCCATTGTCCATGAAATGACGTTGTAATACTTGCCGGGCGATGTCCCCATGTACGTGGCATTTGATAATCTACATCCAATAAAAGTTGTGTATAACGAGTTGTTGGTGCACCATAGCCATAATCAGGTTGTGATCCAAACCAACCAACACCTTTTTTTATTGCGACACGAGAAAATATAGTATTTTGTTTACGATACCGTCGTTCTGAAAGGCCAAATTCCAATGATGCTGTATTCGCTCTCTGTACTTCGATTTCTACATCATTAATATAATTCTTGGAATTACGTTTAGCTATCGTTATATCCCAACTCCGTTTTGTTGTTCGACTACGATGAAATACATGATTCCATGTGCCTTTAAAGGTCTTAGCTCGACTAGAACTAATAAATGGATTTGCCATAGTATGTACCGTTTGATGGTATTTCATATTACTATATGAAACAGAAAACGTATCTTTACCTCGTGGAATCGAGTAAGAAATGCTATGGTTTTTAGTACCCTTGACTTCGCCATCTCGAGCTCCATCCTGGTTTAAACTCACTTGAAAGGTATCATTAGCATTGAATAATCGATCAATACCTATAGAAGTCGTCCACTGCAGTTTTCCAGTATCTTTTAATCCAGAATCATCAATAGACACCATGCCATGAATCGGAGGCTTTTTAGACGTTTGCAATATAATAGTAGAATATAACGGTTTTGACCCAGCTTCTAACTCAACAGCTACTGATTGGGATCCAATTCGTCGCATCTGTTCTAGGCCTTGCTCAATATCTCGAATATTTAATATATCCCCTTCTCGTAATGGAAATGCATTATGCCAAGGTAAATGTGGTAAATCTGGCCGATACATAATAGCTTCAATTCGTCCAATTTGTAAATTAAACTGCAATTGTCCCGTAGCAAGGGATTGTTGTGGAATTCCCACTTTAGAGGTAACAAAACCATGCGATAGTAATGAATTATTTAATTGAGTCGATAACCCATTAATATCCTCAATAGATAACTTACGGTTAATATAAGGTTTTATTTCTTTTCTCAGAAACGAAAATGTCTGAGGAACATCAAGTAATATATCCTGACCTTTAGCTTGATAGTATAAAGGTCCCTTAATCAATCTCGTACTATATGGTGCTGAATTATCTATCGAAGTATTCGAGTGTCCGCCTTCTTCAGCTAACCGTATCTGCGTAATATAAAAAGACGGTGAAACCCTCATAGGTCCTGATGCAGGTCTTGGTG
>CAUSMY010000072.1:0-7424 GCA_963533015.1 uncultured Veillonella sp. | reverse complement strand
GTACGGCATGTGGAGCTTGGAATACAGCTGTAGAAGAAGAGTTACAACCAGAGGTAAAAACAAAAAATGTAGCTTCCTATCGCCCAGCACAAGATGAAGAGAATAAGCCTAAAGCATTGACGGATATTGAAGTAGGAGCGATTGCGAGAATTACCTCAGGCTATGGAGAGATTGACCGAGTATTAGGTGGAGGTATTGTACCAGGAGCATTGATTTTGCTTGGTGGTGACCCTGGAATTGGCAAGTCAACCTTATTATTACAAGTCTCTGGACGTATTGCAGAAGATTCTGGCAAAGTTTTATATGCTTCTGGAGAAGAATCGGATATGCAGTTGAAGCTTAGAGCTCATCGACTAGGTATTAACTCTTCTAACCTATTGGTACAAGCGGAAACTAATTTAGATACTATATTGAATGAGGCAAAACGAAGTCAACCTATGCTACTTGTCATAGATTCTATCCAAACTATGTATGTAGGTTCTGTAGAGTCTGCACCTGGTAGCGTTAGCCAAGTTCGTGAATGTACAGCTAGATTGTTACGCTTTGCAAAAGATCAAGATATTCCAGTCATCATCATTGGCCATGTTACAAAAGATGGTACCATAGCAGGACCTCGTATGCTGGAGCATATGGTGGATGTGGTATTGTATTTTGAAGGGGAACGATCCTATCAATTCCGTATTTTACGGGGGATTAAGAATCGATTTGGTTCTACTTCTGAATCTGGACTATTTACCATGGAAGAAGAAGGCTTGGGTGAGCTGTTAAATCCATCAGCAACGCTATTAGCGGAACGCTCGGAAGAGGAAACTGGCTCTGCTATTATGGCTTATTTAGAAGGTGTTCGACCTATTCTAGTAGAGGTGCAGAGTTTAGTCGTATCCACAGCGTTTGGTATGCCTAGACGAACAGCCATTGGTTATGACTTAAATAAACTTATTTTAATATTGGCTGTCTTAGAGAAACGATGTGGGTTTACATTAGGTAATAAAGATGTGTATGTCACAATCATTGGTGGTTTGAAAGTGAATGAACCAGCTTGTGACTTAGCCATGGCAGTGGCCATCATTTCTAACTTAAAAAATAAACCAGTACCACCTGATATGGTCATTCTTGGAGAAGTTGGATTAACTGGCAATATCCGTAGTATTCCTCGCATTGAGCAGCGTATTGCAGAGGCTAAGAAATTGGGATTCAAGCAGTTTATTATTCCGGCAGGCAATGTAAAACAACTAAAAGGAATACAAGAAGGTATCTCAATACAAGGTGTGACTAGTATTCAAGAAGTGATGAAAAGCATCTTTTAAGCATCCGTGTAGTCTTTATAATTACGATTCATGAGAATTATACATGGGCATGGTATACTTTTATAGTAAAGAGGAGGTGACCCTATGATTTATAAATTATTGCGTTATGCTATTGCTATTCTATTTGGGAGTATAGGCTATGTTGGCGCTGATGCACTATCTACGATTATACTTTCCCTATGGGATGAAAAAATATTACAGATGGGTACATTTGGTATATCGATCGTCATGATTTTATATTATACGATAGGAACATTAGTAGCGGCCATGATTGGGTATTTAGTTTCTAAATATATACTACGCGTAGGGTTAACAATAGCAAAACAAATTGAACGTATTTTAAGTCGAGTTCCTAGTCAACAATTAGTGACTGGCACAATAGGATTATTATTTGGACTCATAATTGCTAATTTAATTGGTGTGGCTTTTGAGCGAGTACCGATTATTGGCTCATATTTACCTATTGCTCTCAGTGCTGTTCTAGGCTATATTGGGATTCGTTTGGGCATGGATAAAGGTCCAGATTTGTATAAAGCGATGGTATCTTATACACTTCGAGGTTTACGTAAGAAAGGTGAACCCACAAAAAAAGAGATGACTCCACAATCCTACAAAGGAGCTACGAAAGTGTTAGACACATCAGTTGTGATTGATGGTCGGATTATGGATATTGTAAAAACTGGATTTCTGGAAGGACCTTTTACAGTGCCTGTATTTGTATTAGAAGAGTTACAAAAGCTTTCAGATTCTTCTGATACATTAAAGCGCAATCGTGGTAGAAGAGGGCTAGATTTATTGCAAGCCATGCGAGAAGAGTTAAAAGACTCGATGGAGATAGTAGATTTCGATTATGATGATATGCAAGAAGTAGATTTAAAGTTAATTCGATTAAGTATAGATAAAGGTTGGAAACTGATTACGAATGACTTTAATTTGAATAAAATAGCTACTTTGCAAGGCGTATCTGTATTGAATTTAAATGATCTTGCCAATGCCATAAAACCTAGAATGATGTCGGGGGAAACATTATCCGTCCATATAATTAAAGCAGGTAAAGAACCACATCAGGGGATTGCTTACTTAGATGATGGTACTATGATTGTAGTAGAAAATGGTGTGGACTATGTGGATCAAGTCGTAGATGCTACTGTTACATCTGTACTACAAACGAGCGCTGGACGGATGATCTTTGCTCGTGTAGAGGAGCCAGAAGAATAGAGAGGGTCAAAATGATTAGTTGTATCTTATTGGCTGCAGGTGCAGGCCGTAGAATGGGATATACAGATAATAAAGTAAGTATACCTTTGGGACACTATACAGTGTTACAATGGAACTTACATCATATGAAACGCTGGAATGGTTTAGATGAAGTGATTGTGGTTGTATCGAAGGATGAAATGACACATATTCGTGAACAAGTAGAAGCGATGGACGCTCCGTGGACAGTACGCTATATCGTAGGAGGTGCCGAGCGTCAAGACTCTGTAGCTTCTGGACTTTCACAAGTATCGCCTGCAGCAGATATTGTTCTTGTACATGATGGAGCTAGGCCTTTGGCGAATACAGCATTGGCAAACCGAGTAATTGAAGGAGCTAAGCAGCATGGTGCTGTGGTACCAGCTGTTCCTGTAGTCGATACGATTAAGCGCGTGGATACAAAGGGAACTGTACAAGAAACATTGATCCGATCTGAGCTATATGCGATGCAAACGCCCCAAGGGTTTCAAAAAAAGATGTTAGTTGAAGCGCATGCATATGCGAAGGAACATGGATACCAAGGTACTGATGATGTATCCTTGGTTGAGTTTCAAGGAAAAAAAGTTCACATTGTAGAAGGAGATCGGAGAAATATTAAACTGACTGTTCCAGAAGATGTGATGATAGCAAAAAAATATTTAGGAGTGGAACCGATGATGCGAATTGGTTATGGCTATGATATTCACCGTTTTAAAGAGGGACGTCCTTGTGTGCTAGGTGGGGTCTCTATCGATAGTCCTATCGGTCCTGATGGACATTCTGATGCAGATGTATTGATTCACGCTCTTATGGATGCTATGTTGGGAGCAGCAGGATTCCGAGATATTGGATACTATTTCCCACCAGAAGATGATGCTTTCAAAGGGATTTCTAGTAGGCTATTATTAGAAAAAGTGGTACAATTATTAAAGGACTCAAATTTTGGAATCTACAATGCAGATATCATGGTCATTGCAGAAGCTCCAAAATTGAAGCCTCATATTGAAAAAATGAAAGAAAATTTAAGCGTGGATTTAGGTATCCCCGTTACTAGAATTAGTATTAAAGCAACGACAAATGAAGGGTTAGGTGCCTTGGGAAGAACAGAAGGTATAGCCGCACAAGCTGTTGTTTCAATGTATGAAAGAGAGGAGTTATAACTCATGAAAGTTCGTTTTGCACCGAGTCCAACCGGTCCATTTCATATTGGTGGAGCTCGCTCCGCATTATTTAACTATTTATTAGCTCGTAAAGAGCAAGGTACATTCTTATTGCGTGTGGAAGATACTGACCAAGCTCGTTCTACTCGTGAAAGTGAAGAAAATATCAAAGCTGCTCTTAAGTGGCTTGGTATGGATTGGGATGAAGGTGTTGACGTAGGGGGCGAAGCAGGACCATATCGTCAAACAGAACGCTTAGATATTTATGATCAAGTGACGAAACAATTATTAGAATCTGGTCATGCTTACGAATGCTATTGTTCCCAAGAAGAATTAGATGCAGTTCGTGAAGAGCAATTAGGTCGTGGTGAAACTCCAAAATATAATGGTCATTGCCATCACTTAACAGAAGAACAAAAAGCTGCCTACAAAGCAGAAGGTCGCAAACCGACGATCCGTTTACGTGTACCATTACATGAAACAGTAGCATTTGACGATATGGTTCGTGGACATGTATCCTTTGAATCCAATGGTATTGGTGATTTCGTTATCGTTAAATCTGATGGAATTCCAGTCTATAACTATGCCGTTGTGGTGGATGATCACACAATGGGTATTTCTCATGTAATCCGTGCAGAAGAACATTTATCTAACACACCACGTCAAATCGTAATCTATAAAGCCTTAGGTTGGGATGTACCAACATTTGGTCATATTTCCTTGATCATGGGTAAAGATGGCAAAAAAATGAGTAAACGACATGGGGCAACCTCTGTTGAACAATACCGTGAGTTGGGATACTTACCAGAAGCGATTGTGAATTTCTTAGCCTTACTTGGTTGGGCTCCTGAAGGGGAGGAAGAACTATTCACTAAGGAAGAGTTATGTCAAAAATTCTCTATGGATCGCGTGGCAAAAAATCCTGCTGTCTTTGATATTGATAAATTGAACTATATCAACTTTAACTATATGAAACAATTAACACCAGAAGCATTGTACGAATTATGCTTACCGCATTTGGTGAAAGCTGGTTATGCCAGTGAAAGTCCATCTGCAGAAGAACAAGCTTGGCTCACAATGCTTTGTACTTGTGTGAAAGACCACATTAGTTATGGTGCGCAAATCGTAGATGAAGTAGGTATGTTCTTCCAAGATGATATCTTAGAAGATGCGGAACATGCAGAAGAGATTGCAGCTGTGAAAGCAGAGGAATCCTATCCAACAGTAATTGGGGCTTTCAAAGAAAAAATTGAAGCTATGGATGAGATTACTCCAGATGCTGTAAAAGCAGCGATCAAAGCGATTATGAAAGAGACTGGATTAAAAGGCAAATTTGTATTTATGCCAATTCGTATCGCTACCACAGGTCAAATGCATGGTCCGGATCTAAATTATATTATTACCTTATTTGGCAAAGAAAAGGTGCTTCGCCGTTTAGGCTAAGCGCATACAAGGAGGCTATTTCTAATGAGAGAACTAACAGTTTTCAACACGATGACTCGTGAAAAATCTGTATTTCAACCTGTGAAAGAGGGGGAAGTTAGCATCTACGTATGCGGGGTTACACCATATAATCATCCTCATATTGGTAATGCACGTCCTTTCGTGACTTGGGATACAATCCGTCGTTATTTAAGTCATGTAGGCTATAAAGTAACATATATTCAAAATTTTACAGATGTGGATGACAAAATCATCAATACATCTAATGGTGAAGGAGTAGCATGGAATGTAATTTCCGATCGCTATATTGATGCCTACTATGATGTAATGGATGCTCTGCATGTGCGTCGTGCTGATGTATATCCTCGCGTATCTACGCATATGGAAGAAATTATTTCCATGATTACTACATTAATTGACAATGGCTATGCCTATGCAGTAGATGGTGATGTGTACTATCGTGTAGAGAAATTTGAGCATTATGGTAAACTATCTGGTCGTACTTTAGACGATATGGAAGCCGGTGCTCGTGTCGATGTAGATGACCGCAAGGAAAATCCTATGGATTTTGCTTTGTGGAAAGCCGCGAAACCAGGGGAGCCATTCTGGGAAAGCCCTTGGGGGCAAGGCCGACCAGGTTGGCACATTGAATGTTCCGCAATGAGTCAAAAATATTTGGGCGAAGAGTTTGACTTCCATGGCGGTGGATCTGACTTAATTTTCCCACACCATGAAAATGAAATTGCCCAATCTGAAGGATGCTCTGAACACCATCCAGCTGTACGTTATTGGGTGCATAATGGTTTCATTACGATTAATCAAGAAAAAATGAGTAAATCCTTGAACAATTTCTTCTTGGTGAAAGATATTTTAGAACAATATAGTGCAGATGCATTGCGTTTCTTCTTGTTGAGTACGCACTATCGTAGTCCATTGGACTTTAGTGATGAACGCTTAGATGAAGCGACTAAGGCTATTGAACGATTCCAAACTGTGATTGACAACTTATTGTATTTAGAAAGTCGTCCAGAAGGATTGTGTGAACTGGAAGCAGCAGAATTATTGAAAAATGCTCGTAACTATAAAGAAGAGTTTGAAGCAGCTATGAGCGATGATTTCAATACAGCGTTAGCAACAGCACCAATTTATGGTTTGGCAAAGGAAATTAACATTTATTACCAATCCGTTCAAAGCTGTGATGGTACTGTATGCCATAGTACAATTGGTGAAGTTAAAGAGATCTTTAAAATGATGCTAGATATTCTAGGTTTATTAGAAGAGGGCTGGAAAGGTCAAGAAACTAGTAACGAAGAATATAATCAATTAATGGATGTAATCTTGAATATTCGTCAATGTGCTCGTGATCAAAAACAATGGGGAATTGCAGACTCCATTCGTGATGAATTGGCCAATATTGGAATTGTCATCGAAGATTCCCCACAAGGGGCACGGTGGAAAAAACGTGAACTTTAATCGATATAAACAGCTACGATCTATGACGATTGATAAATTAAAATCTGCTGTGAAAGTAGAAGCAAATGGAGAGGGTCCTTTAGAGGACTCTCTTATGCTTGCTTACATTGGTGACGGTGTCTATACCTTATTTATCAGAAATCGCGTAGTAGAAACGGGCATTACAAAAACACAAATACTTCATGATGTGGTAACATCATTTATCAATGCAAAAGCACAAGCGAAAGTATTACAGGCCTTAGAACCAAGTCTAACAGAAGAAGAGTTGTTAGTGGCAAAACGGGCTCGCAATAGTAATGTGCATGTACCGAAAAGTGCTAGTGTACAAGAATACCGCATGAGTACGGCCTTTGAGGCCTTGTTAGGGTATACCTATCGCAAGGGAGATGAAGAGAGGCTTAGTACTCTCATGGAATTCGCTTTTGCTGAAACGTTGTCACATATGTAGTGGGTCAAAAATCGCGATATATTCCGGTTTACTTTGTCACGTTCATAATCGGTCATTTAGAATAAGGGAAGAGCACGACATATTCCTCCACAAACTAATCCTACGGTAGGTTTGCTCCGGAACATGTCGTGCTCTTCTGTATTGTCTTGAATTAAATATAGTGAACGTGACATTCTCTAGAATATGTCGCGTTGTTTCGATAGATACTAGTGGTTGTGACAACGTTTCAGCAGGACGCTCATGGGGTGTGGGAAGAGCGCCACACATTCCTCCACAAACTGATCCTACGGTAGTTTTGCTCCGGAACATGTGGCGTTCTTCTAGGTCTTCGGCTAATCATCAAGAAGCCACAGACTT
>CAUSMY010000071.1:0-7502 GCA_963533015.1 uncultured Veillonella sp. | reverse complement strand
CCTACGGTAGGTTTGTTCCGGAACATGTCGCGCTTTTTTCTATAGATTGGATATGACAACGTTTCAGGATGGTGCTCATGTCTTATTTTGGGGTTGTTCTCTTTTAATGGTATAATAGAGCAATGGCTAGTAGTAGCTAGTTTTTATAGATTCTAATGATATGATATAGATGCTATGTAATGGTAATAGTTTAACTAATATAGATGGTATTACTGTTGGGAAGGTTTGAGGTTTTCATGGATACGTTTATTGTGGGTCGTAATGCTGTGCGTGAGGCGCTGAAGTCGGATCGTGGGATTCATCGTATTTTAGTGGCGGAAGGTAAGCAAGGAGGCTCTCTTTCAGAGATATTGGGTTTGGCAAAGTTTAAGGGTATCGAGGTTCGTCGCGTGAAGGAACGGGATTTACAGAAATATCCTAGTGATGTGCCGAATCAAGGTGTGGTAGCCTTGGTAAATGCTGTGAAGTTCCAAGAGTTACAAGATGTATTGCTGGCATGTACGGAAGAGCATCCGTTATTGATTTTAACGGATGGTGTGGAAGATCCTCATAATATGGGGGCTATTATTCGTACGGCGGAGTGTGTAGGTGCTACGGCGGTGCTGATTCCAAAGCGACATAATGCGCCTATTAATGCGACTGTAAGTAAAACATCTGCAGGAGCTGTGGAATCGATTCCATTGGTGCAAATTGGCAATGTAGCACAGACTATTGAGCAATTAAAAAGCCAAGGATTCTGGGTGATGGGGGCTCATATGGATGGGACTGTTATGTATGATGTGAATATGACTGGCCCTATTGTATTGGTTATTGGTAATGAGGGAAAAGGCCTAAGTCGGTTGACCAAGGAATTATGTGATGTACTGGTAACGATTCCGATGTTTGGGACGATTAACTCATTAAATGCTTCTGTAGCGGCAGCGGTCCTTTTATATGAAGCGAGACGTCAACGATAATAGGTATACTATGAAAAAAGATATTTTAATTGTAGATGGGTATAATGTTATTTTTGATTGGGCTGACTTGAAATCACTCAGCAAGGAGTCTTTAGAACATGCCCGATTAGAGTTACGTCATAGATTACTCAATTATGGGACCTATAAGGGATATAAAATTATTCTTGTATTTGACGGTAAGCATGCTCCATTTACGGCGGATGAACAGCGTATATCATCTGACTTTATCGAGGTATTTACAGGAACACATGAGACGGCAGATGCTTATATTGAACGTGAAGTCTTTAGTAAAAAGGGTCAATATAAAACAATCTATGTGGTAACAAGTGATGGGGAAGAACAAAGCCAAATTTTAGGATTTGGAGGATTACGTATTTCAGCACGGGAATTACGTCATCAAATAGACTTAGCTAAACAAGAAGAACGTAAACGATATACAGGTTATCATCAACGTGATGCGATGACATTACAACGTAATGAATTAGGTGCACATATTGATGGAGATGTGGCCGAAAAGCTTGAACGAATGCGACGAGGGGAGCTATGAAAGTAGCTCCTTTTGTTATGTTTTGATAGATCTATAGGGCAGTACCAGAAGCAGTAGATATATGTGTAGTAATTGCCCATAGTAGATCCATATAGTGATACTAAATAAAAAAAGAGGGTTAACTAAGAGAAATTACATTTCTCCTTGTTAACCCTCTTTTAGAGTTCATTATAGAGCATTTACTTTAGCTGCTAAATTGGATTTTTTGCGAGCTGCAGTATTTTTATGAAGAACGCCTTTGGAGGCTGCTTTATCAATTACGCTTGTAGCATGAACTAGTGCTTTTTTAGCTTCTTCTACAGCGCCTGCTTGAGCAGCTTCTACAGTCTTACGAGTAGCTGTACGAATTTGAGATTTTACAGCAAAGTTTTTCGCACGACGTTCAGCATCCGTTTTTACGCTTCTAATACTGGATTTAATATTTGGCAATTGAGTCACCTCCTTGTGATTTACTGTATTATTACTAAAGTAGTATATCATAGGGGGGATAGTTTTGCAACTTTTTTTTGTAGGTTCTCTTGTGAAAGTACTGTATGTACCTAGGGTTTGTAAGTTGTATGTATAGATTTTATTCCCACGTAGTCAGGGGAAATATGATATAATGAAGGATACATACATCAGTAAATAGGAGATATATCGATGAAAAAATTAATGATTATAGATGGCAGTAGTTTATTATATCGTGCATTTTTTGCACTACCACCATTGCAAAATGCATTAGGCGTTCCTACGAATGCAGTCTATGGTTTTTTAACTATGCTTACTAAGCTATATGAAGAGATTCAGCCAGATTATATTGCAGTGGCATTTGATAAAGGAAAACAAACATTTCGTATGGATATATACGAGGATTATAAAGGTACACGTCAAAGTGCACCCGATGAATTGCGGCCTCAGTTTGCTTTAATCAGAGAAGTATTGGAATCTCTAGGTATTATCGTAATTGAAGAAGAAGGATTTGAAGGTGATGATATCATTGGATCCTTAAGTAAGAAATGGGGATCTTCTGATGTACAAGTTCATATCATTACTGGAGATAGAGATAATTTACAATTAGTCGATCAGTATACGAGTGTATTCTTAACAAAAAAAGGCATTACAGATATGCTCCATGTAACGATGGATAATATGGAAGAACTCTATGGCTATGGTCCTCAAATGGTGATCGAAATGAAATCCTTGATGGGCGATTCTTCTGACAATATTCCGGGCGTGCCAGGTGTAGGTGAAAAAACAGCGCTTAAATTATTAAACCAGTATGGTACTTTAGTAGGTGTATACGAACATATTGAAGAGCAAAAAGGTAAGTTGAAAGAACGATTAGTCGACAATAAAGACTTAGCGTTTATTTCACATCAACTGGCTACCATCAAAACAGATATGGATATGCCTTACGCCTTAGAACAGTTTGTACCAGTAGTCCACCGTAGTGAAGTTACACCATTATTTGAGAAATTGGGCTTTCACGCAGTGACGCCACGTTTATTGAAAGCTATGGGTGTGGAAGAAGAAGGTACTTTATTTGACCAATTTTTAGCACCACCAGCAGAAGAAATAGAATTAGAACATGTCGTTGAAGTACCTGAAGATTACTATCAAGATAAAACCCTTAGTGTTGTCGTAAAAGAGGCGGGCAAACATCCTTTTAGAACGATAGAAGCAATCTATATGTACAATGGTGAGAAGCAACTCGTCATTAATGGATTTGCAGATATTTCGCATATTGAACTTGTATTAGAAGGAGCTAAAGAAGTTGTTACTGATAATGCAAAACTTTTGTTTGAAGTGTTAGGAACAGAACAACCAGGGCATATTTCTATCAAAAAGAATGGAGCCGTTCATATTAAAGATATTACTTTATTAACTTATCTATTAGATCCTACACGAGCGAATTATGGTATGACTTATTTATGTGAACGATTTGGTCAACCATCGATTCCGGCTACAGAAAATGAAGCGGAATGGGCCTTGCAAAGTCAAGCATTGTGGAATATGAATGAAAATGCGGAAAAAGAAGCGCATGCAGCAGGTATTTGGGAGTTATATACAGAGATAGAACTACCACTGCTTCGCACCTTATGTATATTGGAGAAACATGGTATCTATATGGATGTAGCACAATTACATTCCACGTTAGAGCGCTTTAAAGTAGAAGTGGCAACATTGCAAAGTAATATCTATGATCTAGCAGGTGAAACATTTAATATTAACTCTCCTAAGCAATTAGGTGTGATTTTGTTTGAGAAATTACAATTACCGATTATTAAAAAGACGAAGACCGGCTATTCTACTGATGCAGAAGTGTTAGATATGCTGCGCAATGAGCATGAAATTGTGGAGCAAATTTTAGCTTACCGGTCTATCGTTAAATTAGTGTCTACCTATTTAGAAGGTTTTGAAGGGTTGGTGAATCCACATACGAATCGGATTCATACATCCTTTAATCAAATGGTCACGGCTACAGGACGTCTAAGTAGTTCTGATCCAAATTTACAAAATATCCCAGTACGCAGTGAAAAAGGACGAGAAATTCGTGCCTTGTTTAAACCAAGTGATGGATATGATATGTTTGTGAGCGCCGATTACTCTCAAATTGAATTGCGGATTTTAGCACATTTATCTGAAGATCCAGCTTTGATTCAGGCTTTTAAAAATGGAGAAGACATTCATCGGTTTACAGCAGCCGAAGTATTGGGTAAATCCTTAGAAGAGGTGACTCCACTGGAACGGTCTCATGCAAAGGCTATCAATTTTGGTATTATCTACGGGATTAGTGATTTTGGATTGTCTCGTGATTTAGGAATTACTCGAGCAGAGGCAAAAGAATACATCGAGTTGTATTTCAGCCGGTATCCGCAAATTAAATCCTATATGGATCGCATGGTCCAAGAAGCTCATGAAACAGGTATGGTTCGTACTATGTTTGGACGAGTACGCCCATTGCCGGATATTAATAGTCGTAATTTTAACCGCCGGTCTTTTGCGGAACGTACAGCTATGAATACGCCAATTCAGGGGACTGCTGCTGATATCATCAAAAAAGCTATGAACGAAGTAGAGATCGTTTTGGAGACAAAAGGATTACAATCTCGCATTTTATTGCAAGTTCATGATGAGCTAGTACTGGAAGTTATCGAATCAGAGCAAGAAGTAGTGGAAACAATTTTGCGTGATTGCATGGAGCAAGTAGTAGTACTGCAAGTGCCCCTACAAGTAGATGTACATAGTGCAAAGAACTGGGCAGATGTAAAAGAATAGAATTTACATAGAATGTATATATTCTATATATGAAATATGATGTGTATGACTAGAATCAATTATAGGGAGTAGCTATGTATAAAATTGGACTCACAGGTGGCATTGCTTCTGGTAAAAGTACAGTACTGCGATGGTTACAAAAAAAAGGTGTTCCTTTTATTGATGCCGATGTGGTAGCTAGAGAAGTAGTAGAGCCAGGGACACCTGGTTTGCAAGAATTAGTAGAGGCCTTTGGTCAAGATGTATTATTGTCAGATGGTACATTGAATCGCCCCTACGTTGGGTCTCTAGTGTTTTCAGATGCCACAGCGTTAGAAACGATTAATAGCATTTTACAACCGCATATTCGACATCGTATGCAGGTATTAGAAGAAGAATGGAATGCTAAAGGAGCTACAGCGATTATATATGACATTCCATTGTTGTTTGAAACTGATTGGTATACAAAAATGGATGAAATATGGCTTGTGTATGTCAATCAAAAGACTCAGTTAGAGCGGTTGATGAAACGGAATACATATACAGAAGAAGAAGCATTAGACCGGATCCATAGCCAAATGAGTTTAGATGAGAAGCGTAGCCGTAGTCATGAAATTATCGATAATTCTGGTACTATGAAACAGTTAGAAAAACAGTTGCGAAAACTGTGGAAAGTTAAGAAGGAGTACTTTCATAAGGAGGAAGCATGAGAGTATCCACCGCATTTGCGTGGTTAGTAGTTATATTGACAGCCTATTATGTACAATATGGGCAGCCTTATTTAGCAAGACAGTATGCATATCCTATTGCCTATGAAGATGCCTTGCGCAAGAATGCAGACACATATCATGTACGTGCTTCATTAGTGGCAGCTGTTATCTATACGGAAAGTAAATTTGATACGAATGCTAAGTCCCTGCCAGGGGCATTGGGGTTAATGCAGTTAATGCCAGAAACGGCGCATTGGATCGGTGAAGAGTTAAATCAACCAACTATGTCCGATCAGGATATTAAAGAGCCACAGGTAAATATACAGTTGGGCACTTGGTATTTGTCCTATTTATTAGAAGAATTTAAAGGCAATGAAATTTTGGCTTTGGCTGCCTATAATGCAGGTCGTGGTCATGTGGAAGAATGGATGACACCCTATGGATGGAAGGATGATTTTTCAGATATTGATGCCATTCCTTTTCAAGAAACAAAAGATTATGTAAAACGAGTGATGGCGAATGAAAAACAATATAGATCGCTATATAGTCAATTACGATAAATGAGGACATTATGGAATCGATTATAAATGCCTGTCAAGCACTTGATATATCTTGGCTGAAACCATATATAGGAAATTTTCGTTTGGTAGTAGACCAAGAGCAAACATCTTCTACGGTGTATAGAATATTCCATTATGAGAATGATAAGGGTTGGCAGTGGTCTGCCTTATATGACAAAGAAGTAGAAGATTATATGGTTCGTATCTCAATTCCCTTGGTGGACTTTGTAGATATTGCATTCATACGTGAATCGTTAGAACCATTTATAGAAAACTTAAAAGAAACCTATGAACAATCTATTGAAAAACGATTTATACAGCCAGAGGCAGGTTTCTTATATGAGTATCGTAAAAAAGGGATTCCACAGTGGAAGTATGACCGAGTTTTGCCATCAAAGATAGGTGCGTTCCATAGAGATTTAACTCCTGATATGGGTCTTGCCATGATCAATGGGTCGTATCTTATTGGAACCTATGTGAAAGAAGCACAAGAAACTGGAGTGGTGCTATTTTATAATACATTTCGGGATGAGTTTTTTGGGGAAACACGTCAACAAGGGTATCCAGGAATTACTCATGAGTTAGATGCGACGACGATAGAACAGTTTGAACATGCCTTGGAAAAGCATTTAGAAGAAGTTTTAGACAATTTATAATGTGATGATGAGTACAGATAATAAGTAGGAGTAGAGTTTTGGAACAAATCCGAATAGAAAAATTAGGGAAGTCTTTTGGTGTGCGTGAAATCTTCTCCAATGTATCCTTTACGATTCGACAAGGGGAACGCCTTGCCCTCGTAGGGCCCAATGGGGCGGGTAAGTCAACATTGATGAAGTGCATACTGGGAATCGAAGAGCACGATGAGGGGATCATTGTGAAAGACAGTAGTATCACTATTGGGTACTTGCAACAAGATGTCAATCTAGGAGATGCTAGTTTAGAAGAAGAAATTCAAACGGCTTGGGCTGACGTACAGCACTTGGAGTCGCAGTTACAGTCTTTGTCAAAGGAATTAGAGCAACGGGAAGCGACAGAGCAAGATTTGCGATGCTTGTCCTATTTGCCAGACCGATTGGAATGGCTGGGAGGCTATGATTATGAAAAGCAAAGCCAACGTATTGCCTATGGATTAGGATTTACTGATGAAGATTTAAAAAAGAAAGCTAATGAATTTTCTGGTGGACAAAAAACACGCATTAATTTAGCAAAGGCGTTGGTGCGTCGTCCGGACTTTCTGTTTTTAGACGAACCCACAAACCATTTAGATATGCCGATGCTAGAATGGTTAGAAGGGTACTTGAAGTCCTATAAAGGTGGTATTGTTATTATCAGTCATGACCGCTATTTTTTGGACCAAGTTGCTACAGAAGTAGTAGAATTAGCACATCATAAGATACATACCTATAAAGGGAATTATAGTCAATTCTTGAAGCAACGTGAACAACAACGTGTGGCACACCAACGGGCCTATGATAAACAGCAAGAACATATT
>CAUSMY010000070.1:0-7530 GCA_963533015.1 uncultured Veillonella sp. | reverse complement strand
ACATCATGGCAACTATTTCGGTGTAAAAAAGGTATTTTAATAAATAATAGATATTATATCTACGATATATTGTAGGAGGAAGTATGAATCGAAAAGTTATTACAATGGCAACTCTTTTAGCAGCCTATGCATGTACAGTGGGGGCGGCTACACCACATATTGATACAGTGAAGTTAGTATCGTATCAACAAAAGGCAACTACCCAAGCAGCTACGATGACAAATACATATAAAAGTCAAGTACAAACAAAACAACAAAGTATGTCTGTTACGCTGCCACAGTCAATTGAGTTAGCATTGAAAAATAATCGAGAACTACATCAAACACAATGGGATTATGAGGCGGCATTGGGTCAAGTAGATGTAGCACAAAGTGGTAAAAAACCTGCTATTTCTTATGGATATAGTGCAAATCATGCAATTAAAGAAGTAGGATCTGTTCGTGTAACAGGTAATGAGTTTGGACATAGAGTGGGTGTGAAAATGCCTCTATATAACCAAGCATTACAGGCACAAATAGAAGCCTCCAAATATAATCGTGATGGTAGTGGAGCAGCGGTAGAAGAGGCCGCACAAAAGGCGAAATTGACGGCTACTTCTAACTACTTATCTTTGATTATGTCCCGTAATAAAGTTGGCGTGGCAGAACAAACGGTGCGTGACTATGAAGAACATTTAAAAAATGCTAATTTACAATACAGTGTAGGAATTGTATCTAAATCTGATGTATTAGCCACAAATACACGATTGGAAAATGCAAAAACAATACTAGTAGAAGCGAAACATGCAGCGAGCGTTGCAGAAGCAAGATTTAATAATCATATAGGTGTGCCTGTATCTATGTCTATCGTAACAGCGGATAAAGAGTTGACATATAAACCGTACAAGATTTCCCTAGAAGCGGCGAAACAATATGGTGTATACCATCGTTCAGATATTGCTCGTGCAGCGATGGCTGTAAAGGCTGCTGAAGAATCTGCTCGTCGAGTGGATGCATCCGATATGCCTGTTGTAGATGCTAATGCAAGTGGCTCTATGGGAGGCACCAGTGTAGGAGCTACGGACAACAAAAATTGGACAATTGGCGCTACTGTATCTTGGAATCTTTGGGATGGCGGTGCCTCTAAAGCTAATTTGAAAGTGGCTAAGGTGAATGTAGAAAAAGCAAAAGAGGCCTATGCACAAACAATTGAAGCCGTAGAATTACAAATCCAGGAAGCCTACTTGAACATGAAGTCTGCAGAACAAAAAATTGTGAGCACTCGTGCGGCGGTAGAAGCAGGACAAGAAGACTATCGTATCAAAACGTTACGTTATCGTTCTGGAGTAGGGACAAATGTAGATGTATTAGATGCGGAAACAGCATTAGCGACTGCTCGTAATAATTATGTAGATGTGCTATATACGTATAATCTTAATGTTGCTACCTTAGAAAGAGCGATGGGAGTACCAGTAACTACGGCGATTGGGGATGGTCTTTCTGTAGTTAATCAAGGAGCAAATAAATAAATTCCATGATGAGGTGATTCATGAAGAGGAAAGGGTGGCTGATTAGTGCTTTCATAGGGAGTACCATACTAGGAATTGGTTTTGGTTTACAACCGTTTAGTGAAGCCTATATAGGGCCTTATGTGCAAGAACAATTACATACAGCACTGAATGGAACCGTTTCTTATGAATCATTCCATATTGGATGGGATGGATCCATTCAAGTAGGTGACGTTACAGTGGATGATACTAAAGGAAATAGAGTGTTAACTGCTGATATGGTTACCGTCTCTATACAGTGGCTTCATGTTTTGCAATATCCATTTGGCAATGTATCTCCTGATGCATTAATCGGTACAATTACTGTCACGGCACCGCATGTAAATGTAGTGCGGGAAGCTGATGGTGAGTGGAATCTGTCCAAGCTTATGAACCCCCGAGAGAGCGAGACTCAAAGCCAATTTAGTGGGCTTATTCGACTGGAAAATGGTACAGTATCTTTGATGATGCCTCAAAGGTCGCCACTTGTGTTAACGAATGTTAACGCATCTGTTGTAGGTGATGGGGGGCACACCTTGGAGAGTGTCATAGATACAACGCTAGGAAATGACAAGATTCATGGGAAGGTCACATTAGGCTTAGGGGAGACTACAGATAGATCTTTTTATTTAGAGTCTAGCCATTTAGAGTTGAAACCAATACTGGAAAGCTTCGATATTGTAGATGCAGAGCATGCATTTACAGGGACGCTAACCGATGTGGCTGTTACTATGCAAAAACGGAGTGGATTTTGGTATGGAGAAGGGCAACTTTCCTTTGATAATGTAGGGGCTAAGGTAGATGGCTATGCATTACAAAAAGGTAAAGGGAGTGTTCAAATTCATGGTGATGTAGTTACGTTGCAGAATATAGAAGCTGAAATCAATGATGAGCATCTATTCTTAGGTGGAACAGTACATCATGTATTTGAAGAGGATCCTACACTGCATCTATCCATTGGACTGAAAGAGTGGAGCTTAGCTCCATTTACGCAGGGGCAAGGTACAGGGTATATTTCTGGCGATGCGATTGTAACGGGGCCTATTTCTAATGTGAGGGGCAGTGCAGATATACAAGTACATGATGTCACGTATAATGAGGTTACCTTAAACCGTGGCACAGCCCATGTTTCCTATGGCGATCAAACTATACAGATATCTGATATGATGGCGTATACACAAGGTGGAACCGTATCGGGCTCTGGATTGTATCATGTAGAGGATGGCACATATATGGCTACCCTTAGTGCACAGAATCTGTCCTTGTATCAATTACCTATCGATTCGATGCCAGAGTTACAAGGTGTAGTAAGTGGTGATATCACGATTCAGGGGGATCACAATGGAATTACTTCTGTACAGGGGACCGTATCAGGTAAACAAGTAAGTTATCAATCTATGTTGCTAAATACATTGGAAGGCGGTATTGCTTGGGATGGCTCTACTCTTGTTGTTCCGTATATGAATGGCACTATGGGATCTGGCTCATTGACTGGTAGTGGACAAATAGGTAATGGTACATTTACTATTAATGTACATGGCACTGAGATTGAGCTTTCAAATTTAAACGGATGGTCTCCAAAGCCGTTGAGCGGACATGTATCGATGGCAGTTAATCTAGCAGGATCTTTAGAACATCCTAGTGGAACTCTTGAGATCAGTGGTAAAGATATGGGCTTTGGATCTATGAAGTTTGATCAGGCGCTAGTGAAAGCTACTATGCAAGATGGCAGATTACAGTTGACCACAGGTGATGTATCCTATAAAAATAGTCACTATCAAGTACACGGTTCATTAGAGCTAGGTGGAAATCAGCAAATTGATATGACGGCTAAGGCCGATGATGTACGGCTAGAGGAGATCACCTCAAATGTAACATCTATGCCAATCACAGGTTGGGTGCAGACAGAGTTACAAGCACAGGGAACTTTGCATAGTCCTAAGATATCTGGTCATTTGAAAGCTTGGGATGGTTCAATCTATGGAAAACTCTTTGAATCTATTGAGGGTGACTATTCCTTTGCAGATGGAGTGCTTACATTGCCTCGATTAGAAATGAGTACGTATGGTGCATCAGTTATTGTAGATGGCAAATTAGATAATCGAAAATTAGATATCAATTTGGCAGCGAAGGCATTGCCAGTGGAACCATTTATTCGCAACACTGGGGTGAATTTAGATGGGTATATTGAAGCCCAAGGATATCTAGGTGGTACCGTGGATGATCCAATTTTTGAGGGGGCTATTACATCTGATGAACTTCAGGTTCAGAAGTCTACATTACATAATGTAGCAGGTAGCCTATACATGACTCCTAAGGTACTTAACCTACAAGAGTTGACTTTCACAGGGGCTGGAAATAGTCGCTATGAAATCAAAGGTGGAGTTCAGTTAGATGCGTCAAAACGGATATATGGATATGCCCATGTAGAGGATGGAGATATTCATCAATTACTATCATTCGGTAATGCTAATGTGCCAGATATTAATGGCAAGTTGCGAGGTACTGTTGATCTTGGTGGTACTACGGAAAACCCACGAATTGATGTAAAAGGGTCTGTCGTAGATACCTCTATTCGCAATGAAGTAGTTGGAACAGCTATGATTGATGCCACGTATGCGGGGCGTACAGTTGATATACGGACATTTACATTACCTATCAAAGAAGGTTTGATTGCAGCGAAGGGCAAAGCTAACTTAGATGGAGATTCAGATATACAGATAGTGGCGTCGAAAGTTCCGGTGGGAACTGTATTGCCACTAGTTACAACAGAGGTGCAAGGTCAAGGGGATTGGAACTTTATTATCAATGTAAATGGCAAGACGAAGTCTCCTAAAGTGGAGTTTTCCAGTGAAGTGGCAAATCCTGTTGTCAATGGAATTGCCTTAGACCAACTGAGTATCTTGGGAACGATGGAAGATGAAGTGATTTATATCCAACAGGGAATGATCAAGAAAGCAGATTCTTCTATCAAAGTTCGAGGTAAGGCTCCATTGGAGGCGATTGTTCATAATGAATACATGTCACCAGACCCTAATAAGCAATTTGATATCTATGTAGATATGAATGAAGCGAATCTATCAGCTTTTCCGCTCATGTTTAAAGGCGTTACTAGTGCAGATGGAGCTATACGTGGTGTAGTACATGTGACAGGTACTGCTTCTAATGTATTGGCAAAGGGTAGTGTAGAATTATCTGAAGGTACTCTTAAACTAAAGGCTATGAAAAAGCCTCTTGATAAGTTGAAAGCACAATTTGTATTCCGAGGTAATCAGGTAGACTTGACAGGCAGTACCCTAGTGGGAAAAGGTAATGCAGGTATATCCGGTAGTATGGGATGGGCTGCCAATCATATTAACTCCTATTATGGTGCTTTGCAGATGAAAAACCTAGAGATGGATCATGAATTCTATACGGGACCTTTGGATGGGGAATTGTATATGGTGGATAAGTATGATATGCCAACTTTAGTGGGTACTATTTCCCTACATGATGTGGTGGCGTCGATACCACTTTCTTTTGAAAGTTCCGGTGAGTCTATACCGCTAGGTCTTGATTTAACCATAGATGCAGGTGATAATGTACGCTTGTACAATCCACTTCTCTACGATATGTATTTACAAGGAAAGGTAAAATTTGAAGGTACTCTGGGGGATCCTAAAGCCAGTGGTCAATTATCTGTTCGAAAAGGATATTTGAAATACCTGAAGAATCGATTCAAGATTACAGAAGGACAAGCAAAATTTGTATCTGGTAGTATTATTCCGGAGCTTAATGTACGTAGTATGGCCAATGTAAAAAGCTATCGTGTATCTTTACAGGCGGAAGGCCCGGCGACGCAGATGAAGTTAAAACTTTCAGCGGAACCAAATCTATCAGAGCGACAAATCATTTCGTTGCTGACATTTGGTAGGAATGTAGGGAATACGAGTGGCGTTACTTCAGAAGATGCTAATGCCTTACTGGCATCTGGATTGCAATCGTTGGCCTTTGGCTATATCGAAGATGTCCTACAAGATTCTTTGGGTCTAGATATGGTTAATATTACAACTGGATCTCTAGACGGAAAAGACTCTAGAGATTTACAGGAAAAAAATAATTTTAATGTGTCTATTGGGAAATATGTATTGCCAGATCTCATGGTTACCGTCACACGGGGGCTTAATAATGATCGGATGGCCTATGGATTCCAGTATGATGTGAATCAAAGCATTAGTGCTACGGGATGGTTAGATAATAGTAACCGAAAATATCTAGGGGCGCAGTGGAGATATCGGTTCTAAAGGAGGTGAAAGTATGCTTAATGATTATATTGCTAGTGTTGATAAAATTGAATTATTGACGGCTGAAGAAGAACAGAAGTTATGGAAAGCCTATGAAGAATCAGAGGATATGCAAGCTCGCATGACAATCATTGAGCATTATCAACCTCTAGTATTAAAGGAAGCGAATGTATATAAGTCGACGAAAGTAGATATGATGGACTGCATTCAGGAGGGGACTATAGGTCTTATTGAAGCTGTGGAACGGTATGACTCAACAAAAGGGGTAGCCTTTTCTCTCTATGCAGTACATCGCATTCGTGGACGTATTTTGGATTATCTTCGAAAGGAAGGTAAAGAAGGCCTTATTTTACAGGAAGAAACCGAAGATGGTGAAACTTGGTGGGAACAATTACCTGCTGAGGGCCCTTCTACAGAAATCGTTTGCGAGGAACGCATGTATGGTGATATGGTCACATCAGCTATGAAGCAGTTGCCCTTGGCGGAGCAGCACGTAGTGGAAGAAGTCTATTACAAGGACCATAGTGTAGCCTCTATTGCAGATACCTTGGAATGCAGCCATAGTTATATCCATCGAAGGGTTAGCACGCCTGAAAGGAATGTTAGAAATCGTAAAAGAAACGTGGGACAATAGTTAACCTTGATGAATAGAGCCTATCGTTATTATGAAGCACTACCTAGGTATCAACTGGCAAGTTGATGACAAGGGTAGTGCTTTTTATATGTGATGACATATCGAAAAAATTCGCTTGACATAGATATGGTTTTTGTTTATTATAATTATATTATTATATAAAGAACAGTGATGCGAAGGACATGACCTTAATCATCTATACTTTCAGAGAAAGATACCTTGGCTGTGAGTATCTAGTGTAGGCTTAGGAGTTACCACCTTCAAACTGGTTTGGTGAAGGCAATGCTTGTAATCGAATCCGTGGGGACACGTTATAGTCCGTAAGAGTGAGTCCGTTATATAGGACTAACTAGGGTGGAACCGCGAAGATCTTCGTCCCTTGTATGGGAGAGGGTCTTTTTTTGTTGGTAAAAGTATGCCATACCCGATGGCACGTTATTAGTAAACCTAGGGAGGTAACCTATGAGTGAAGTAAATATCATTTTACCTGATGGAAGTTCTAAAGCGTTTGCAGCTGGAACTACATTAGGTGAAGCAGTGAAACAATTATCAAACAGTTTAGCAAAAAAAGTATTAGCTGCTGATGTAGACGGAGAATTAAAAGACCTTCGTGAAGTATTGGTGGAAGGCTCCAAAGTAAGCTTTTTAACATTTGCAGAAGACGGTGGTAAGCATGCATTCCGTCATACTGCATCTCATGTGATGGCGCAAGCAGTAAAACGTCTATGGCCTGATGCACAATTGGCCATTGGACCAGCCATCGAAAATGGTTTTTACTATGATATCGATATGGAACATAAATTAGTTCCAGAAGATTTGCCAAAAATCGAAGCGGAAATGAGCCGTATCGTAAAAGAAAACTTGCCTATCGAAAAAGTGTTGATGGAACGCCAAGAAGCATTAGATTTCTTCGCTGCAAAACATGAAAACTATAAAGTAGAATTGATTAATGACTTGCCAGAAGATGCAGTGATTTCTGCGTATAAACAAGGTGACTTCACTGACCTTTGTGCTGGTCCACACTTGGCAAGCACTGGTAAGGTGAAAGCTTTCAAATTACAAAGCATTGCAGGTGCATACTGGCGTG
>CAUSMY010000069.1:0-7636 GCA_963533015.1 uncultured Veillonella sp. | reverse complement strand
GGTGAAAGAAATTCTCTATCGCGTACAAATTTTAAAAGAATCTGTTCGAGATGGCTTACAAGATGAACGAAAAAGTAAGAGCGGTATGTCTGGTGGTCAAGCGAAACAATTGCACGAACGGAAGCCTATCTTTTTGAGTGATCTTACATACCGTGCTCTGCGGTATGCTATTTCCGTAAATGAAGCCAATGCGAAGATGTTCCGCATCGTGGCATGTCCTACAGCTGGTGCCTGTGGTATTTTACCAGGTGTGATGCAAGCAGTGGGTGAAGTGTACAACAGTGATGATGAGGCCTATATCAACGGATTTTTAGCAGCTGCTGGGGTAGGCAATGTAGTGACGAACCAAGCTTGCGTAGCAGGTGCTGTGGGCGGTTGCCAAGCTGAAGTTGGTACTGCAGCAGCGATGGCAGCAGCTTGTGCAGTAGCTATGATGGGTGGCACTACCGAAGAGATTATTACAGCCATGACGTTATGTATGAAGAATGTATTGGGATTAGTCTGTGATCCTGTAGCAGGTTTAGTGGAAGTACCTTGTGTGAAGCGGAATGGTATCTATGCAGTCCATGCGTTGTCGGCAGCAGAGATGGCGATGGCTGGCTTGCGCAGTCGCATTCCACCGGACGAAGTCATCGAAGCTATGGATTCCATTGGACGAGCCTTGCCAGAGGCACTTCGTGAAACTAGTGAAGGTGGGCTAGCAAGAACAAAAACAGGCATGGAGATTACGAATCGATTAGCAAATCGAAAATAAGGTGGTATATATGGAGTGTAAGGCATATAGGGATACTGAAGTTTATCAAGGGGCTATATTGGTGCTGCGCACATTGCAGCAAGCAGGGCATGAAGCCTATATAGTAGGTGGTGCAGTACGAGATGTTCAGATGGGCCGTATTCCTCATGATTATGATATTGTTACCTCTGCCTTGCCAGAGCATACCATTCATAGTTTGCGAGAGGCTGGATTTACCACTACGAATATGGTGGGGCTTTCCTTTGGTGTCGTAGTGGTCCGCTGGAAAGACTATGAGTATGAGGTAGCTTCCTATCGCGATGAACAGTATGGTGAAGATAGCCATCGCCCCGTATCTGTTGACTTTCCATCTACTTTTTTAGCGGATGTACAGCGACGAGACTTTACCATCAATGGACTTGCTATGACAGCGGATGGTGATATTCGAGACGAAGTACAAGGGTTACAAGATATTCAGAAGGGCATATTGCGGACGATTGGAGATAGTAAGAAACGATTCGAAGAGGATGCTCTTCGCATATTTCGACTTTGTCGTTTTGCAGGGCAACTAGGGTTTGCCATAGATTCAGACACGTGGTCTGGGATAGCACCAAATTTGTATCGGGTTCAAGGATTGTCCTTGGAACGGGTACGCACAGAGATAGAAAAAATATTGCTCAGTGACCATGTGGCATTAGCCCTGGATGCATTGGTAAGAAGCCATTTGCATGAGCAATGTTGCCAACAGACCACAGATGGGACATCACGTCGCATTCCCATATTGCCAGAGCTAACTCATCTAGTCGACTTGCCACAGGCGCCAGAATATCATGTTCATGATGGCTGGAATCATACATTAGCTGTGGTTCAGCAAGTACCGCCAAACTTAGTGTTGCGGTGGGCTGCCTTGCTCCATGATGTGGGGAAAGGTATGGACGGTGTTCGAGGCTTTCACAAGGGGCGCATCACAGATTATAACCACGATCGAGTGGGGGCCACCATGGCGCGCCAAATTCTTGAACGGTTGGGGTATGGCAAAGACTTTGTGAACTTGGTGGTGTGGCTAGTGGAGCGGCATATGCGCTTTCATTTTTATGTGGCAAATGCCGGTGCAGATCTACGAAAATGGATCCATAAGGAAACTGGTGAAAGTCAATTCCGAGAAACGGCGGACTTGGTGCTGGCCATGGAATATTTAGCAGCCCTGGGGGTCGCAGATGTAGCCGGTAGTGGCACTAAAGATGTAGGCCCTTCAAAAGCCTATGGAGAGCGCATGGTACGGGTAGCCCAATCTATGCCGGTCCATACGAAAGATTTACAATACCATCGTACGCTTCCTAAGACGGTAGCACCCTATACAAAGGAAGTACTGACTACCTTGTTGGATCGTGTACAAAGAGGAGATCTTGACAATACGCCAGAAGCGTTACAAGAAGCAGGTATTGCCAAGTATCATCGATTGATGAAAAAGGAGCATAAAGAATGAATGTGCCAGCAGCACGAAAACGGTTGACCCTGACATCTAGAAAGGGTTTGACTTGGACATTAATACTAGCTATCGGTTTATTATGCCGATATATAGATGTACAAATTATTCATAATAGCACATATTCAAAACGATTTTCGAATCAGTTTATCACGGACCGAGTGTTACAATCTCCTCGTGGTACTATTTATGACCGCAATGGGAACCCACTAGCCTTGAGTGTCACTGTTAACTCTGTCAGTGCAGACCCAACGATGATGCGTGTAGTGGCTAAGAAATCTCCTGAAGAAGTGGCAGATGTATTAGCGCCTTATGTGCGTATTTCCAGAGAGGAAATTATTAAAAAATTAAATGAAGATACGGCCTTTGTGTGGATTGATCGGCTTTTAGATGTACCTAATTCTAATGGTATAGAAGCGGCCATTAAGGAGGCAAAATATAACTTTATTACATTGCACAAGGAAAGTCGACGGTATTATCCGAATGATACATTGTTAGCGCCCGTTCTTGGATTTGTGGGATTCAATGAAGATGGCAAAGCCGATGCAGAAGGTAAGGCAGGATTAGAGGCAGCCTTAGATGATGTGATTCGCAGTAATGAGGTAAAAGTCAGCATTTATAACGATACAGCAGGTAGACCTGTCTTTGAGTCCGTACAGTCTCAATTTTTACCAGATCAAGAGAAGTCTGTAAATCTCACCATTGATACTACGGTGCAGTTTATTGCAGAGCGTGCACTGGATAAAGCGATGGCAGATACAAAGGCTCGTAGTGCGGCCATGATTATTATGGACCCTAAAACAGGGGAAATCTTGGCAATGGCGAACAAAAATCGTGGCATGGCATCGGATGTGAATAAATTAAAGTTCGAGGACTATCGGAATAATGCGGTGGTGAGCATTTATGAACCAGGGTCTACTTTCAAACCGATTATTGCCGCCTCCGCTCTGGCAGCTGGAAAGTGGCAACTAGATACAGTGTACAATGATACGGGCACCATTCTAATCGATGGGCATACGATAAAAAACTGGGACGGTAAAGGCAGGGGTAAAGTTCGCTTACTAGATATTCTAAAATATTCCATTAATACGGGTATGGTGTACTTGGGTACGACCACAGGTGGAGATATTTTGACAGATTATGTCAAACGATTTGGCTTTGGTAAAGCCACAGGCATTGAACTCCCTGCTGAGGGGGATGGGATCCTATTTGATCCGAAAACAATGAGTAAACTAGATACGGCGACCATGTCTATTGGACAGGGGAGTGCGGTGACACCATTACAAATGGTACAAGCCTTTGGGGCCTTGGCAAATGGGGGCAAAATGATGAAGCCTCATATTATTAAATCCATTATGAACCCAGACGGCTCCACTTTCAGAGAAGCACAAGATATAGAGCAAGGCCAACCTATCCCTGAAAGTATTGCCAAACAGATTACAGATATCTTGGAAAAAGAAGTCTCCGAAGGGGGTGGCCATAAAGCTTACGTAGAGGGCTACCAATTTGCTGGTAAAACAGGAACGGCGCAAAAATTAGATGCCGAACATGGTGGTTACTTGAATGGCCGGTATATTGCATCCTTCATTGGTTATGGTCCTGTAGAAGATGCTCACTTTGTTGCATTAGTTGTGATTGATGACCCGCAGGGAACATACTATGGTAGTCAAATTGCGGCACCAGTATTCCAAGATGTGATGTCACAATTAGTGCGGTACTATAAGCTTTCACCAACTCGTAGTAAACACAATGAGAAAGATAAGGCAAAAGGTGGAAGTAATGTATTAGCAGTACATCGTAATAAAGATGGGTCTGTGATTGTGCCGAACTTCGTGGGACATGCTTATGGGGAGGTCCGCGATTGGGTTCATGAAGCAGGATTGACATTCAAGCCAGATGGTACAGGTTATGCCACATCACAAGATGAGGCAGCAGGGAGTACGATGGAAGCAGGCGGATCTGTGACGGTTCATTTTAGTCGATAAGAGGAGGCAGAGGATATAGATGATCGAATTATTAGGAAAACCTGTGGCACAGGCTCATAAAGCTGTGCTACAAGAGAACATGCAACCTTTGCTAGAGCAAGGGGTTACCATTACTTTGGGCATTTTACTTGTCGGTGATGACAGCGCGGCTCATATGTATGCTACGTTTATGGAAAAAGTGGCGAAAGGGGCAAACTTTGGTACTAAATTGGTGCAATTGCCTGAAACGGCCACGCAAGAAGAAGTAGAAGCAGTCATTCAAGAATTTAATGGGGATGCTGCGATTTATGGAGTATTGCCATTGATGCCAATGCCAAAGCATATCGATACTGAAGCGGTGATTGGTGTCTTAGATCCAGCGAAGGACATTGATGGACTTACTACGTATAATATTGGACTAGTGAGCTCTGGAAAAGGTGGGTATGTACCATGCACACCAAAAGCATGTATGGCCATCATCGACCATTATGGCATTGATCTAGCTGGTAAAAAAGTAGTCGTTCTAGGACGTAGCCAAGTGGTGGGAAAACCAGTGGCCTTATTGGCTTTAGATCGAAATGCAACAGTGACGATTTGTCATTCTAGAACGCAAAATTTGGAAGCCGAACTAGCCCAAGCCGATGTGGTCATTGCGGCGGTAGGAAAAGCCCATATGGTCCATGGATCCATGTTGAAACCAGACTGTGTTGTTATCGATGTAGGAATCAATGACCTAGAAGGACAGACCGTAGGTGATGTAGAGTTCGACTCTGCTAAAACAGTGGCGTCTGCTATCACACCGGTACCAGGTGGTGTAGGCTCTGTGACTACGACTATGATGTTAGAAGGATTATACGAGGCGTATCATGCACGAAATGGCCATCGCTGAGGGAATTGTGGATGTGGCCTTGGACACGCTGAAAGCAAACCAAGGTAGTGTGATCCACGCTATTCAAGTACAGATTGGCGTTCTGTCTGGAGTGGAGCCGGATGCGTTGCATTTTTGCTTTGATGCAGTTACGCAGGGAACACCAGCAGAAGGAGCCATATTAGAGGTAGAGACTATACCTATGAAAGGTCGCTGTATGGATTGTGACCAAGAGTTTTCAATACAAGATTACCGCCATGTGTGCCCGCATTGCCATAGCTTTGCTGTGGAAGAATTACAAGGCAGGGAACTACGAGTGGCGTCTATTGATATGGATTAGAGGAGTTCTATGGAAGTACAAGTAATGACAAATGTATTGGCAAAAAATGATGCCATTGCAGAAACACTACAACAACAATTTCGAGATAAACAAATTATGGTCATGAACTTACTGGGGTCTCCAGGAGCAGGTAAAACGTCGTTGTTAGAAGCTACGTTGCAAGAGTTATCCAAGGAGTATCGCATTGCTGTGATTGAAGGTGACCTATTTACCGATAAAGATGCGGACCGCATTCATGCTACAGGGGTGCCAGTGATTCAAATCAATACGGTGGGTGGCTGCCACTTAGATGCCAATATGATTCGTGAAGCTATTGCTGAGTTAGATTTGGATGCTTTAGATCTCATCATCATTGAAAATGTAGGGAACTTAGTGTGCCCCGCAGAATTTTTCATCGGTGAAGATATGAAGGTAACAGTCCTTTCCATTACGGAAGGAGAAGATAAGCCTCTCAAATATCCATTGATATTCAAAGAATCTGCTGCAGTGCTATTGAATAAGGTAGATTTATTGCCATATGTACCGTTTAAAATGGATGAGGCTATTCGAGATATTAACTCATTGCAACCAGGAGTACCTATCTTCCAAGTGAGTTGTACTCAAGAATCGGGGCTTTCAGAATGGATACAATGGCTGAAAACCAAGTTAGAGGAGCGAGCAAGAGATGAAGCATAAACTGACATATACTTTGGGTCTTATCGCCGCATTGGGGATGGCAGGTGTACAGGCGCAAGAGGTAACTCTATCTACAAAGGCAGACACGGTAGTTGCAAAGGAGGCCATTATGAAACATGGACTTCCTACGAAGGTAACAGCAGGATCTGTGACTTTTGACTTGACGCCACTTCATGTGGAAGAAGAAGCGGCAATCCGTGCGTTTATGAAAGAAAAGAAAGCATCCTTTGTAGAGTCAGAGGAAGATAATTTAGAAAATGTAGGAACCACATTTACAGCAAAACGCGTGCTACCTATTGTTATCACAGATGAGTTTGTACAAGCACTGCAACAAGAGGCGAATGCTCGTGTGGAAGCGAAGAAACAAGAGCCTTGGACTTTCCCTGAAGTGGATACGCTAAAGCATAAATTAGAAGGCATTCTAGAGAAAACCACAGATACTAAAGTAGCTAGTAAAGAGACTGCTGAAAGAACAGAGAAGAAAGCATCTGTTACAGAAGATGGAGATGTGAAATCTGTTGAAGATGAAGGAACAGATGCTTCTGATGTAACGATGGAGAAGATTGATAGCTTGAAGTCAGAAACTGATGCAGCTGCAAACGATGAATCGAAGTCAGATAAGAAAAAGGATACAAAAGAGGATACGAAAGCTAAAGATGCTATGGCCTATGCACCAGAATTATTGTGGACAGATAGAGACACTATTTTCTTGCATAAGGATGTGCATGTAGGAGCTACCCGTGGGGAAGTACTCTTTGCTTGGGGCGCACCGAAGGCTATGTGGCGCAATACTAAAGATGGTTCTATGGTGTGGCTATATCAAGGGAGATTTGCTGTTAAAAAAACTATAACAGAATCTGCAAAAAGTTCTATGCAAAAAGAGGAGTTTTCACGGTTGGTGAAGAACTCTTATAGTAGTGACTCTTTAGCAGGTTCTAACAGTTCTGTGGGCTATGTGTGGCTTTCTCTTGCAAAAGGAAAAGTAGCACATTTGGGAATGATTAAAGGCGAAGATTGGCCTCGCTTTGCGATACCAGCCACTACATTAGAAACGTTTATACCGAATGAAATGAAGGAAGCAGATTTTTCTTTGATGGGATATCGCTTAGGTACACCATTTACTAATGATCCAAATCGATCTTGGGAAGAAAAGGGAAAACTTTACGGCCAAGAGTTTTTGGGGTATAAGGATGTAGTCGTCGCATATAACAAGGATCATGAAATCACTTTGGTCATGATCAACTCATCGCTTGGTACGACAAAACGCGGCATTTCACTTGGAGATTCTAAATACTTACTGCTCTATCTCTATGGAGTGCCAGATTTTGAAGAACCTGCTAATCATCATGATCCTAGTAAGGGAACAGTATATGGATATCGCCACCCTCTATTAGCGAATACATACTTGTTGTTTACTGTGGATGATAAATTTATACGGGAAATATTATTGTCGACTCAAAAGAAAGGCGAACTTGTTTCGGCTATGAAATAAGTGGTGTTCTTTGCTTGATGTTGGGCAAAGGGAAGACCGCAACATACTCCTTCTCAAACTGATCCTACGGTAGGTTTG
>CAUSMY010000068.1:0-7794 GCA_963533015.1 uncultured Veillonella sp. | reverse complement strand
GAAAAGTTGCTAAACTAGTGAAAGTTAGTTATATCTACTATAAAAATTAATAATTATAATAAAATACTTGATATTATTCAAAATACTATCTTTACTTTAGTAGATAGAGAATGTAAGAAGAGTTTAGTTATCATTAGGAATAAATTTCTAGAAAAGGATAAAGCATATTGATAGAAAAGATTTACGTTGACTAAAAGGTATAGCTTGGATAGTAAAAAAGTATTGACGTCATCTTGATTTTTGTATATGCTTAATACAAATCATGATAATAAAGTGTTTAAAATTATCATGAACACTTTCAAAGTAAGGCACAATAATATCCTAATACACTAGGGTACAAATGAGGACAAGAAAGGGGGAGACAGTATGTCGATTCATTCTTGAAGGAAGTTTGTAGGAGTATATTCATGTAGAGGGAAGGTTCCATTAAGTGTGGAGAGGTACTAGTATGATACATCCATTATATGCCTTAAACAGGTCAGAAATGTACAGAATCTTTTTTTCGGCGTCCTTAGTGTTTGTAAAAGAACAACTGTTACCCATCATGGTTCCAGAGCGGGTAGAGGATACTTTGGAGTACTTGTGTATATTGAGTGCATCGATGCACACCGCCATATATGAGAAGCACGTAGAAAAGGAGAGTATTAGCCTAGCTTACATACAAGAATATGTCAGATTGATTGATATTGTATTTTCACATCATAGTATCATTACGTATGGTAATATATTACAAATTGGTAAACTGTATAGTAAAGCCATAGAGCTAGTAAAGATTGCATCAGAGTCACCTAACTGTGAACAGTTACTTATAAAGTTACATAGTTCGTATTATCATTGGTCAGTAAATCATAAAATGTTTTTTGCTAAAGTAGGTGTCATTCATTAAAGTAAACGATAGATAGGAAAGGGGTTGTAACAAAATAGCCCACAAATAAAATAGAGGAAAGTAGATCAAAAGCATCAACTTTCCTCTATTTTTTATATTTTTAAAGAGCAAAAGGACCCCGAAGAGCACATAAAAATGGAAAACTACCAAGATATCTTGTGATAGTACTGTCTCAAGAACTTTGGTAGTTTTTGCATGTAAAAAGAGCTGTAACGAAAATGTAAAAATGTATACTATATTACCGCCTTTTTTATATATTTATTCTACTTTATGTATTGCTTTGTGCCATCTTGTAAGGCCTTTAAGTATGTTTGTACTGGATTAAGGCTATTTTTGCTACATTGTAAAAAATGAGCTAATATACATTCTAAAGTATTTTCTGAATATGATTGTAATTCTCCGGTCATATAGGTTTCCACAGATGTATGGGTCAGAGAGTTATCTTTTGCTTGGATAGGTCGATGGTGTGTGTCATAACCGGGCATTTCTACTTGGATATCTAATTCCCACTTCATATACAGGGCCATGATGGCAGTGACTAAAGACAATTTTGTGTTAGAAATAGATGGCAACTTATCTTTAATGGCCAAGAATTCATCAGGGTGAGTGAAAGCCATCATATAGCCGTATTTGAAAGTTACCAAGTTGTGCCCTTTCATGCGTGCTACTTCTAAATCGTGCAAATAGGATTGCAACACTGGTGTGGAGTACATAGACCAATAGGCATGACGCGATACGATGAAGTTAGACATTTGATTCTGACAAGGAGATCGATGACCCACATTTTGTGTGCTAGTGAAAAGAGGCCATTCTTGTTGAATGATAGAAATGATTAAATCGTCTTTCATAGTAAAACTCCTATTCTACCCAAGAATCTTCTCCACGGAGAAGTGTATCTGGAATGCGTTGAACGACTTCTTTAGCTTGATACGTTAAGAAATCAATGGGACTTGTACTTAGACCATTGCGTTGTAGTTCTTGGATAATGGCATTGCATAAGCGATCGATGTGAGGTTTTGTATCTCTAATCGGTGCCTCTAGTAATTCGGGAATTCCATGTTTCACAGTATTTCCTAAGATAGGAAGGCTACAGCTGTGGCGATAGAGCCATTTGTAGAATGGAGCATAGGATTTGTTCAATAGATGCACGAGTAGCATGTAATGATGGACAAATTGATGCAATGCTAAGCTGGCGGCAATAGTGTCACCACGTTGTAACATGCGAGGTAAGTTATACTGACCAGACTGTGCTAGTTGGTTTAATTCATAGGCGATTTTGCGGAGCCGAATGTCCTCTGGATAGTAGGCCAATAGGCGCTGACGAATATGTGTGAAAGAACCGAAATTGTCTAAAAATACTTCCCCATTGGTAGCGGTACAAAGTAAATCTTGAGGGATGCGGCGAAATTCTTTTTCACATTGAGGTCCTTCAAGGTACAGTGTATATCGCTTGTAAAAGTCGGAAATGCTTTCAATTTGCACTGTGCCATAGGCATAGTTCTTAAAGTAGCTGTGAAGACGCTCTGTATTAGCTTTGTAGGTGTCAGCTGGTAAGAATAGCTGACATCGTTTTGTAAAGTCATGGTCTTCAGAGATGGCATCATCAAAGCCTAAGCATTCTGATCCAGTGCCCACAAGAGCCAAGCATATATGGGGTACTAGGTCAGGTAGATTAAGTTCTATATCCTGCGCTACTTGATGAGCTAGTTCTCTGCCTAGTTCTAGCCCCGTTTGGCGATGACAGGGTGTCTCTTGTTGCAGTGTTTTGATGAGGTCTTTTACATAGTCAAGATTGTGCAACACCGATTGATAGGCTTGACTTTCCACGCCGTAATTATGTTTCACAATGGGAAGGGCTTCTCGATATAAATTGAGGGCCACATCGTAATGATGCTGTTCCATTTCATAGTCAGCCCGATTGTTCAGCACTGCCGCATACATAGGGTGTTCTGTACCTACCTCGCGACGCAAAATGTAGGCAGCCTTATCTAGATAGACTTGAGGAGAAAGCTCTCGTGTTCCCTTGATGTGTTTGCTGATTTCATACAAATTATTGTAGCTAATGGCTAGGGGAACTTGATATTGCGTAGGCTCCAATAGGCGGACAGCTTCCAATTGCAATTCATGAGCTGTTTCGTAGTTGTTAGTATCTCGATAAAGTAGAGATAAATTATTGAGTAAGCCAATATAAGCATAGGATGTATCCCCAACAGATTGGAAGATCTCTTTGGCTTTTAACAGATGTGTTTCTGCCTCGAAATAGGACTTCTTTTCACGATAGGTGTTCCCTAAATTGATTAAAATCGTGGCATATGTTTGCGGCGTATAGGTGTCGCTCTGTTCGTAAATACGCAAGGATTCATCAATAGCAGCAATAGCATCGTCATATCTACCTACATTGCGTAGGGATCCACTATATTCATTTAAGATCTCAATCAGTTTTTTATGATTGTTTTGAACACGGCAGAGATGAATGGCCTTTTCCAGATAGTCGATCATACCTTGTTCATTGCCTTGGCGCCAAAGTGTATGGGCTTGTTTCAGTAGAGATTGAATTGATTCCATAGAACCTCCTATAACAAGGTGAGTAATTCTGATGAAGGGTCTGAAATATGGGCGTAGCTGACAATTTCTTTTGGATACAATTGTGAAAGTTCATCTTCAATGGCTTTTAAATCACTATAGGAAGCAGAGATGGTAAGAATACTTTTACCACATAAGCCGATTCCAATTTGAAGACTCAGTAATTGCACCTGATGATGCCAAGCTATGTGATTAGCTAAATGAAAGACGGCTACTGATGTGCTACATTCATAGATACCTAGGTGAGAGACGCTAGGTATTTTTTGTTTGTGCTGAAATGTAGAGAGCACATCGGGGTGAAGTCCCGTAATAGTTTTATACTGAATCTGTTTTTCGGCTCCTAAGATGAGTTCGATTTGTTGTATCACATCGGTATCTGCAATCAGTACCAAGAAAGCTTTGCTAGGGCATATACGGTAATGTTTGACAAAAGAGATGGGATAGTCTTTCAATAACTGATCTAAAAGAGCAAATCCAGCTGCGATACGATTGGTTTCCCAAAGACATATAGCCGTGTGCGATGTCATGGTAATCACCTCCTGCATATAATTACTTTCAGTATAAAGAGAAATGTAGGGAACATCAATAGACGAAAGAGAAGAGGTGTCGATACTACCGTGGTTAAGTTTGAATATTACCAACTCATGATGAAAACACATAGTAAGTATGATAATTTTAAAATTAAAGATAATAGTGGTATACATTATACACATGATTAGAGGTTTGAATTTTACAAATATTTGGATTGTAAATTCTTATCAGCTAGACTCTGAAATGTGGTACCATTTCCTTAACAAGCATGCACAGTATTCCATTTACGCATAATTGGGGTGGAGGCATGACATATTTTTATACGTTGTAAGGAGGTTAACACATGCTAGAACGAGGATTTAGTAAACCAACAGAACGAATTGAAAAGTTAAGAAAAGTAATTATTGATGCTGTACCACAGGTCGAATCAGAACGTGCAGTTTTAATTACAGAATCTTACAAGGAAACCGAAGGTCAACCTACGATTATCCGTCGTGCAAAAGCTGTTGAAAAAATCTTTAACGAGTTGCCAGTTACAATCCGCGATAATGAACTTGTAGTTGGTTCTATCACAATCAACCCACGCTCCACAGAAATTTGCCCAGAGTTCTCCTACGATTGGGTAGAAAAAGAATTCCATACTATGCATAAACGTATGGCCGATCCATTCGAAATTTCTGAAAAAGTACAACATGAATTGCATGAAGCTTTCAAATATTGGGAAGGCAAAACAACTCACTCCTTAGCAGATTCCTATATGGAACCAGATACAAAAGACTGTATCGCTAATGGTGTATTCACAGTAGGTAACTACTTCTTCGGTGGTGTAGGCCACGTAAATGTAGACTACGGTAAAATCTTAGAAAAAGGTTTCCGCGGTGTATTAGAAGAAACAATTACAGCATTACATGCACTAGACGAAGATGATCCTAGCAGCATTAAGAAAAAACAATTCTACAATGCAGTTATTATCTCCTACAATGCAGCTATCCGATTCGCACATCGCTATGCTGAAAAAGCGCGTGAATTAGCAAGTCAAACATCTTGCCCAACTCGTAAAGCAGAATTACAACAAATCGCTGCTAACTGTGATCGTGTACCTGAATTCGGTGCTCGTAACTTCTGGGAAGCATGTCAATCTTTCTGGTTCTTACAAATCATGGTTCAAATTGAGTCCAATGGTCACTCTATCTCCCCAGGCCGTTTCGACCAATACATGTATCCATACTTAAAAGATGATCCAATTGACCGTGTAAAAGCACAAGAATTAGTAGACTGCATCTGGGTTAAATTGAATGATATCAACAAAACTCGTGATGAAATCTCTGCACAAGCATTCGCTGGTTATGCAGTATTCCAAAACCTTTGCGTAGGTGGTCAAGATTCTGAAGGTAAAGATGCAACAAACGAAGTATCTTACATGTGTATGGAAGCAGTAGCGCACGTTCGCTTACCAGCTCCATCCTTCTCTGTACGTGTACATCAAAATGCTCCAATGGAATTCTTATATCGTGCTTGCGAAGTATCCCGTTTAGGCTATGGTGTTCCAGCATTCTACAATGATGAAGTAATCATCTTGGCTCTTGTATCTCGTGGCGTAGCATTAAAAGACGCTCGTGACTACTGTATCATCGGTTGTGTGGAACCACAAGCGGGCCATCGTACTGAAGGCTGGCATGATGCGGCGTTCTTCAATATCGCAAAAGTTCTTGAAATTACTCTTAACAACGGACGTTGTAAAGGCAAACAATTGGGACCTAAAACTGGCGAGTTAGAAGAATTAGATACTATGGATAAATTGTTGGCAGCATACCAACAACAAATGGAATACTTAGCGAAAGCTGATAACGCAGTTGACTACGCTCACATGGAACGCGCTCCATTGCCATTCATGTCTGCTATGGTTGATGATTGTATCAAACGTGGTAAATCTTGCCAAGAAGGTGGGGCAATCTACAACTTCACAGGCCCTCAAGCATTCGGTGTTGCTGACGCAGGTGACTCCTTATATGCAATCCAAAAAAATATTTTCGAAGACAAACGCTTTACATTAGCTGAATTGCGTGAAGCATTGGAAGCTAACTTCGGTTATAGCGATAGTGCGGCTCCAATTTGCACTCCATCTATTCCAGAATCTACATTAGATGAAGCTCAAATCTATGAAGCAGTTAAGAAAATTTTATCCTCCACAGGATCTATCGACATTGCTACATTGGAATCTCATTTGAAACAAGGTACTGGCACAGGCACAAGCTGTGGATGCAAATCACAAGCTGATCCAAGCAAATATGCAACTATCCGCAATATCTTGAAAAACACTGATTCCTTCGGTAACGATATTGAAGAAGTAGACCAATTCGCATATCGTTGCGGTAAAATCTACTGTAATGAAGTGGATAAATACATGAACCCTCGTGGCGGTCAATTCCAAGCTGGTATCTACCCAGTATCCGCTAACGTATTGTTCGGTAAAGATGTAGCTGCATTACCAGATGGACGTTTAGCAACTGAACCATTGGCTGACGGCGTATCCCCTCGCCAAGGTAACGACGTAAACGGTCCTACAGCAGCTTCCAACTCCGTTGCAAAATTAGACCATGCGCAAGCATCTAATGGTACATTGTACAACCAAAAATTCACACCAGCTGCGGTAGGTGGCGAACAAGGTTTGAAAAACTTCGTATCTATCATTAAGAGCTTCTTCGATAAAAAAGGTAGCCATGTTCAATTCAACGTTGTAGATAAACAAACGTTGATAGATGCACAAGAACATCCAGAAGATAACCAAGACTTGATCGTTCGTGTAGCAGGTTACAGTGCGCACTTCGTAACATTGGCTAAAGAAGTACAAGACGATATCATTAATCGTACAGAACATGAAATGTAGGTACATAATATAAAGGATAAGTTCGTATGGAATCAGTAGATTATAGTGTACAAGGCACTGTATTTGATATTCAACGCTTTTCCATTCACGATGGACCAGGAATCCGGACAATCGTATTTTTGAAAGGCTGTCCATTACGATGTAAATGGTGTTCTAATCCAGAATCACAGCAGTATTATCCTGAAGTAGTGTATCGAAAACAACTCTGTATTGGTTGTAAAGCGTGTCAGGCAGTTTGCCCTAAACAGGCCATTGCCGATAGCAACCCGTACTGGATCGACCGTACACTCTGCGACAACTGTTCAGAGTGTACCATGGTCTGTCCTACCAGTGCACTTTCCATGAAAGGTAAGTTGATGAGCGTTGAGCAGGTAGTGCGAGAGCTAAAAAAAGATGCTACACAGTACTTCCGATCCAATGGCGGCATCACCTTATCTGGTGGAGAGGCATTGACACAACCAAAGTTTGCTAAAGAAATCTTTAAAGCTTGTAAAGCACAAGGATGGCATACCGCAATAGAAACGGAAGGGTATTATGACACAAAGATTGTAGAAGAGATTATGCCGTACATCGACTTAGTTCTACTAGATATTAAAAGCGTTAATCCAGAGCAACATAAAAAGTTCACTGGTGTGGATAACGCAAGGATTAGAGAGTCGGCTAAAGTTATACAGTCTATCACAAATACAACCGTGCGTGTCCCTACGATTCCTGGGTTTAATGCGAGCGAAGAAGACATTCGTGGCATAGCAGAGTTTGTGAAGGAAAATATGCCTAATGTTAATGACATACACTTGTTGCCATATCACAATTATGGACAGGGGAAATATGAACTATTGGGACGTGAATATGAATTAGAAAATACACCAAAGATTCCAGAAGAAGAAATGGAAACGTATAAAAAAAT
>CAUSMY010000067.1:0-7825 GCA_963533015.1 uncultured Veillonella sp. | reverse complement strand
CGTCTTGAATCCCTACATAATCTAAAATTTCAGAATCCCAAGATTCTGTGAAAGCATTAAATAAACCAGAGCTAGAGGCCACAGATTTATCCGTTACCCACTCTCCTGTCATCAATCGGAACATATAATCTTTGATAGATCCAATATGAGACATACGAGCAAAGATTTCAGGCTGATTTTCTTTGACCCATATAATTTTAGCCAACGGATAGGATGCGTGTAACGGACAGCCTGTTCTAAAATAGAATTGTTTACACTGTTCGTCTTGTTCCATACGGTGCACAATATTGGAACTTCTGCTATCCGCCCAAGTAATCATATTCCCTAATAAATCAAACTGTTCATCTTGAGGAATAAAACTGTGCATCACAGAGCTCAATGCAATTCCAGATATAGTCACTAATTTATATTGTAACTCTTTTACTACACCAGCGATAACTTCTTCTGCAGCATCATAAATTTGTTGAGGATTCTGCTCTGCTCGATCATACTGTGGTGTTTCTAATGGATAGAAAGCATCTCGTACAGCTACCGATTTACCTTGTGCTGTATATGCCATAGCACGTACGCCTGTGGTTCCCACATCAACGCCTATCCATACTGCTTCTCTAACTTCTGACATATCATAACTCCTATTATCCAAATAAATTCATTTGTTCATCTTCTGGCAAGTCCTGCAAACACCCTAGCTCCACCATACGGTTTGCTATGGTCTGTGACATCTTCGTTCGTCGTCGCAGATCCTTAATCGACAAGAAGTCTGCTTTTTCTCGCTCTTCTACGATCAAATCTGCCACTTTTTCACCTAAACTATCCACAGCCACAAACGGAGGTAATAAAGAAGTTTCATCTTTAATCGCAAATCGTCTAGAGGCAGATGTAGCTAAGTCTACATTTGCAAAATGATATCCCCTTTGTTTCATTTCCAAGGATACCTCTAAGGCTGAAATTAAGTCTTTTTCCTTTGGAGATGCTTCATACTTAGCCTCTAATGCCTTTAATCGTTTAAACTCTCGTTGCTGTTCTTCTAAAGAGCCCATCATAATTTTCAAATCAAATGCTTTCGCACGAATCGAAAAATATGACGCATAAAAAGCCAACGGATAGTTAATCTTATACCAAGCAATGCGGAATGCCATCATTACATACGCAACAGCATGGGCTCTCGGGAATAAATAGGAGATCTTTTTACAAGAAGCAATAAACCACTCTGGTACATTGGCGGCACGCATTTGATCTTCATAATCTGTTTGCGCTACACCTTCTTTATTTCGCTTCTCTATGCCTTTCCCCTTACGCACATTTTCCATAACAGAAAAGGCTACATTATCAGCTACACCATGATTGCGCAAAAAGTTCATAATATCATCACGAGTAGAAATGGCTTCATTCAGTTTACAGGTACCTGTTTTAATTAGTGTTTGCGCATTATCCACCCATACATTGGTCCCATGAGAGAATCCAGATATACGAACTAGATCAGAAAACGTTTGTGGCTTTGAATCTTCCAACATGGCCCGTACGAATCCAGTTCCTGATTCTGGCACAGCCAACGTTGCTACTTTGTCACCTTGTAATTGTGCAGGGGTTAAGCCTAATGCTTTCGTAGAGGAAAACAAACTCAATGTATCAGGGTCATCGAAAGGAATACTCGTAGAAGGCACCCCTGTCATATCTTCTAACATCCTGATGATAGTAGGATCATCATGACCCAATATATCAAGTTTAGTCATACGACCTTCAATGGAGTGATAATCAAAATGAGTTGTTATAATACCACTTTCTTTTTTATTAGCCGGATATTGGACAGGAGTAAAATGATGTACATCCATATCTCGAGGACAAACCATAATCCCACCTGGATGTTGCCCAGTTGTATTCTTTACCTTCGTAAATCCTGTAGACAAACGTTCAATAAAAGCGCGACGTTTTTGTAAGTCATTAGCTTCTGCATATTTAAATGTATATCCTACAGCTGTTTTATCAGCTATCGTACCAATTGTTCCTGCTCTAAATACATTGTCGCGACCAAAGAGTTCTTCTGTGTATTTATGTGCACGCCCCTGATAATCGCCAGAAAAGTTCAAATCAATATCTGGTACTTTATCTCCATGGAATCCCATGAAAATAGCAAATGGTATATCGTGGCCATTAGCTATAAGTGGAGTTCCGCATTCTGGACACTCTCTACGTGGTAAATCAAAGCCCCCTGCATATTCCCCTTTAAGATAAAATTCGCTCCATTTACAGTGAGGGCACACATAATGTGGCTCTAATGGATTTACCTCTGTAATATCCGCCATGGTAGCGACAAAAGAAGAGCCTACGGAACCACGAGAACCAACTAAATATCCATCATCTAATGATTTTTTTACTAATTTATGGGCAATATAATACAACACACCAAAGCCATTGCCAATGATACTTTTTAATTCATAATCTAACCGATCCTGTACTGTTTTCGGTAATGGGTCTCCATAGATAGACTTAGCTTTTGCATAGCACATATCTTCAAGAGCTTTATCTGCCCCTTCAATTTTAGGCGAATAAGTGCCATTTGGAATTGGCACTATATGTTCAATACTATCATTAATTGCTCTTGTATTGGTCACAACCACTTCGTAAGCTATATCTTCCCCTAGATAGGAAAATTCTTGTAGCATTTCTTCTGTTGTACGCATGTGCATACAAGGCTTATCTTTTACATCTTTTATATCACAAGCCGTTAGCATAATTTCACGGTATTGTTTATCTTCTGGATGTAAATAGTGTACATTTCCCGTAGCAGCCACTGGTATTTGTAAAGCATGACCTATGTCAACGATGCGACGATTGATTCCTTTCAAATCTTCTTCTGTTTTCAATAGGCCTAGCTTTATAAATTCTTTATAGTATTCATGAGGTTGGATTTCTAAAAAGTCATAAAATCTAGCAATAGCTTGTACCTCTTCATCAGATGCGCCATGCGCAATCGCTTGTATTAATTCTCCTTTTTTACAAGCAGAGCCTAGAATGATGCCTTCTCTGTGATCAAGAATGACCTCTCTAGGTAGCCTAGGATATTCATCAAAATAATTCAAATGACTTATGGATATCATTTTATACAAGTTGCGAAGGCCCACCATATTCTTAGCTAATATAATAATATGGTTAGGTGTTTTTTGGTCTTCTTGGTCGATTAGATATCCTTCCACTCCATAGAGAATTTTAACTCCTTTTTCAGCGGCATAGGCTTGTGCTTCTGGAAATGCTTGTACGACACCGTGATCTGTAATGGCTACAGCGGGGTGGCCCCACTCCTTAGCTAGACTAACAATATCTTTCACAGCTACAAGAGCATTTTTGTCAGACATTTTTGTATGTAAATGTAATTCTACTCGTGTTTCTTCATGATTTTCAGTGCGTACTTCTATAGATTCTGATGGAATCGGTCGGACAGACTCCATATCCAACACATAATCCTTTACATACTCTTCATCATAGACAACCTCTCCTTTAATCTGAACTTTTTTAGCAGATTTTAGGATTTTAAAAAGTTGTGGTCCATCTTCAGAGGCTCTCGTAAATCGTTTTACACACAAGCTGTTGTGATCATCTACCAGATGCCCCGTAATCAAATAGCGTTTTTTGGGCTCTTCACCTTTTTCACGGGCTTTTTGTACCGCTTTACTATCTTCCTTAGGTCGTAACTCACGGATTTCTAAATTGTGAAAGGATCCAGATACTACGATAATTTCACCGGTTCTAACGAAAAAGTCATTTGTTGTATGCGTATCTGGCTCGTCAAATGCTTGTCCTAATAGCATCCCCTCATCTGTGCTAGTTTTTTTTCTACGCTGAGGATACGGAGATGTTGATTCAATCTGTACCATTGGAATTGGCTTATCCCGCACAACCGGCTCTTCATATAGGTTATCTAAATATGCTGAAGATTCAACCTCTCCTTGACAATCAAGATACATATCCATTTCATCTAGATACTGGTCATAGGAATCTAAATCAAAGCTTTCAGGAACATCGTTCTCTATATCATAAGTCGTCGTATTCCATTCCGTTTGTACTGGTAGAATACAATATCCCTTTTCTGTCTCCACTAGCTTACAATCCTGTACTATCGATGCATATACATCTTGTATGTGTAAACTCATCATTTCATCGGTAAGATTGGAACGATCAATATGCAGTTTTCCATCTTTTATAAACAAGTAAAAGTCAGCTTGACCTTTTCCTTTTCGTACCAAATGATATCGTTTCATATTACCTCAACTATGGGTCATCGTTTACTATTTTCGTTCTTTTTAGGCTGCTCTTTTCCCTTTGTTTGAGACCCCTCTTGTTTCTGCTCTTCTTTCGCTTCTTTCACATCTTTTTGTTTAGGTTTACCAGCTTTCACCACAACAGATTCTACTGGTTCATAGTAAGAGTTGAATGTATACGTAGCTGTACGACCATCACCATAGGTAATTGTTCTAGTCGTATCTACAGAGATTCCTGCATGCCCTGCTGATTCCACAACATCTTCTGTGGCATTAGGATCTACACGTTCTATCACTTGATTTGGAACTGTACGTTCATTACTTTTCGTAATAGACACAGACTGCGGAACATCTTCTTTAGCTCCTAATATTGAAATTTTTACATATCCATTACCTTCTTCAGTAATCACATAAATAGGATGTGAGTATGGGTTTTTAAACTTAAAGTCAATGTAACCCCATGCCACTGTCGCATCAAGGCCTACTGGGATATAGGATACTGGAGCAAAATGTGTATCTCTCTCTACAATATCCATACCTGCCAATAAAGCACTATTGAACAAAGTAGAACTGATTTGACAAATACCTCCACCAATGCCAGGCACTAGACGTCCTCCAACAAACACAGGCGCATCATCATAGCCAGCTTCTGCAGTTCTCTCCCCTACGACTTCATTAAAGGAGAATACACCGCCTGCTGGTATATACGTTTGATGAATTTTTTGTCCTGCTAAGTGAATATTATGCGCACGACTTGTGTTGGAACTATCAAAGTGAGTCGTATATGTTCCTAATACATTCGTAATACTCTCTAAATCTTTATCTTGAATCGTAGGCTGCGCAGCTTCATTGATAACAAGGTCCAATGTTTCTACATTTCCTTCTTGTAACTGTTCTTGCAATCGTTTAATAGTAGCAGGAATATCTAATTTACGTCCTACTTTTGCAGAATGATGGACAATTGTATCCCCCTCTAAAGTAATGGTTGCATTTGAACCTGTTTCACCCATAGATTTTGCATATTCTAACAGGTAATTTTCAACTGTAGGCCCGTCCATTTTATACCGTATAGGCAAGTTTTTTGCACCCACTATGGCTTGCATCCGATGCCATACATACTCACCTACATTAGATTCATAGCCATGATCAATACTATCGGTCAAGGTCCCTACTATATCTACGGTAATACCCAACTCACGCAAACTCATAGTTTTCTTTGCGCCATTTGAATCTACAATTGTGATAGATTTAGTGTTAGCTTCCGATTCTACTTGTTTAATATATTGTTCTACATCTTCACGGGATTGATTAGATATAGAATGTCCATTGAGCTGTAACCCATAAATAATTTGACCTGTAGGCCATAAAATTCCTGCTGCAGATGCGCCCCCTAATAGAGCAAATGTGGCTACGATTGCTGTTATTTTTTGCTTTCTCATAAATCTCCTAACTTGCACAATAGGCTAAACATACGTCTTGAAATTGACTCATATCAAACATACCTTGTCGACTCCCTAAAGTAATTCGGTATAGTTCACGAAGTAACTTGGCCACGGCTGGAATCTGAATATGTTTCCTAGCTTCGTATGCCAGTTTAACGGGGTACGGATTCACTTGCATCCCCTTTTCCTTAAATAGCTTTTGAATTTCTGGCAGTGATAATCCGTAAAATGCACATTCACTTACCATTAATTGCAAATGCATTTGATTATGAACATACGCCATCGCCATATCAACAGATTTGTTCTTTAACATAGATGGAAATAAATCTAGTAAAGTACGTGCATCTTTTTTGATAAGAGCTTCTTTGAATCGGAAAATATTTTTATCTCCAAAATCTGTTAAATGCTCTTCTAAGAATTCTCTAGTAATGCTTTTATGCGTACCCAACAGTAAAAACAAACGGTCGAAATCAGTTCGTAAAAAACCTAAGGGAACAGCTTTCCAAAGATCTACGACTTCACGTAAGTAAGACATTCCTTGAGTATCAAGTTTTTTACCATGTTCTTTACAATAAGTTTGAATCCACTGAAAGAGAGCCTCTCCTTCTAGCTTTTCAAACTTATGTGATTCTACAGCTTGTAAAAATGCTTTATTCCCCTGCAATCGACCATCGATGGACTCAGGATACACAATAAGGATAGGATCTTCACCCTCATATTGTATGAGAAACTCTCGTAATTGTTGCCATCCAGAGCTCACCTTTTTTTTTGATTTGTCAAAGATAGGTACATGAGTAAGTAGAAATACTCTTGGCTCTCCAAACAAAGAAACTTCTTGCACTTGTCCCATAATATAATCAGGACCTTGTTCCTCACGTAAAGTAAACAAGGTCCGATCTGTATAGGTACTTAAGAGATTCTGTTTTTTTTCTTCCAATAATTGTGGCTCATCTCCGTAGAGTAATGTAACCATCTTTCACCTCTTATAGTGTAAACATATTATCCTCGTCACTACCTACAATATATACCCCTTCTTCCACATCAAACCGACTGTGCAATGTATTCCAAACTACAAATTGTTTGGCCCCTTTTTGCTGATATTCTAGTAAACGTTCTGTAGAAGTCAGTCCATATATTGTATTCGCTTCACTCTTTGTATTATACACTATTTCAGTACTTTTTTCTTCTTCTTTTCTTGGATTTAGATGAAATATACGATTGCCTTTTACTATAATTTCATAACCATCTTTTTTATGTGCAGATACAACTAACCAGTTAGATTGTATTCCTTCTTTTTGTTTCTCTTTCACATAGTAAGCACGCAATGTATCTATATGTGAACTTCCCTTTTGATAGGCATCAACAAATAGACTATTCCACTGTTGAAATCCATTATGATGTAACACATTTACACATTGTTTCATATCACGTTGCGATATATCTCCATTCTTAGCGTCTATATATAAATACGCCTCTCTATGAAGACCTGTTTTATACACCATGCAAGCTAGCCCTGAATGCAATGCGATAGGGACTATGTGAATTGTTGTCATCGTATAGGATATAATGAGCGGCACTAATCCCAATACTAAGAAACTAGCACTAGCCATTCGATTCCACCTCAGATGTATCGGTTCTTTCAGTGCCAGTAGCCAATATATATAGGCTAATCCCACATACCATAGTAAAACCAACCAAATTGGCATCGGCGGGGACCATAATACACCTAAATCACGTATAGCCACTAGAAGAGCTACACTAGCTTTCAGAATAAAACCTAAGACCCACCAGCCCCACGTACATATAACAATAGAATTGAGTATAGACAAAAGAAGCCCTATAATAATTGCCATATCGAGTAATGGACCTACTATAAGATTTGATAGAATACTTAAGAAGCTCACATTGTAGAAATAATGTAGTTCCACAGGAAAAATCAATACCTGTGCGGATATGCATAAGGCGATTGCTTTTGATATGCTATTAGCTGGAAAGATTCGATATACATAAGGGTATAAGCCAATAATTCCTAAGGTGGATCCAAAGGATAAAATAAAACTGATATCTACAGCATACAAAGGTTTCCACAACAGTAGGCATACTGCAGAAAGTACTAACCCTTGTATT
>CAUSMY010000066.1:0-8015 GCA_963533015.1 uncultured Veillonella sp. | reverse complement strand
GGCAATAGCAGCTAGTTCTTCTACATCCATACCACGCAATTGAGCAATTTCTTGGGCTACAAATTGTGTTTTGGATGGATCATTACGACGACCTCTGAATGGAGGTGGCGTCAAATAGGGCGAATCTGTTTCGATGAGCAGACGGTCCAATGGAATGTGCTTCGCTACTTCTTTTAGATTCGTAGATTTAGGGAATACTACAGGTCCTGCAAAGGAAATATAATAGCCCATTTTAATAAATTCTTTTGCCATTTCTAAACTGGTTGAGAAACAATGGAAAACACCATAATTACCTTTACCATGTTCCAACAGCATATCTCGAATGGCACCGTGTGCATCACGATCATGGATAATAATCGGTAAATCCACTTCTCTTGCGATGGCTAATTGGCGTTTGAAAGCCTCTGCCTGCACATCTCTATCAGAAAAATCATAGTAATAATCTAAACCGATTTCACCAATGGCTTTTACTTTAGGATGAGATGCCATTTTCTTGAACCATTCATAGTCTTCTTCAGTAGCATCTTTAGATTCATGTGGATGCACACCTACCGCTGCATAGACACGGTCATACTGTTCAGCCAAGGCAATGGCAGACTCTGCTGTTTGACGGTTCACAGCAGGGCACATAATATACTCTACGCCTTGGTCAAAACAGTCTTGTATCAATTGTTCCCGATCATTATCAAATCGTTCATCATTGATATGCGCATGTGTATCAAACAATCGCATTATCTCACCACACTTCCTGGAGTTAAGGATTCAATATTTGTTACTTCTAATTGATCATCTTCATTAGAAGCCGACAAAATCATACCTTCTGACATATGGCCCATGATTTTTTTCGGTGCTAAGTTGGCCAAGTAAATCACTTTTTTACCAATTAAGTCTTCTGGTTGATAGAATTGAGAGATACCGCTCACTACGGTACGTGTTTCAATGCCTAAATCTAAAGTAAACAACAATAATTTTTTAGATTTTTTCACAGCTTCACAAGTCAATACTTTCGCTACCCGTAAATCTAATTTTGCAAAATCATCGTATTCAATAGCCTCTTTAATCGGTGGAATATTGCTAGTATCTACCGCTTCCTCAGTGGATTCTTCTGCAGTTTCTGGCGCCACTTCTACCATTTCAGGAATTTCAAAACGTGGGTAGATTGGATCTCCTTTCACCACTTTTGTTCCAGTCGGAAGTCCCCCAAATGTACGTACATCATCTAGCATAGCTTGTGCAAACCCTTGTAAACCAAGTTGTTCCCAAATTTTAGGAGCCCCTGTTGGAATCACTGGATCCACTAGTACAGCAATGATACGTAAAGATTCTGCCAAATGATACATAACAGCTTCTAGGCGCTCTGCATCGCCTTCATTAGCACCTTTTGCCAATACCCAAGGCATGGTTTCATCAATGTATTTGTTCGTACGACCGATGAAAGCCCACACAGCTTTGAAAGCTTTATTATACTGCATATCTTCCATCAATTGTTCATAGTCTTTCACAGTTTGCTCAGCTAAGGCAATTAAATCCTTGTCAACATCGTCTGTTGGCCCATGTTTTGTAATGATACCACCATGATATTTTTCAATCATCGCTACGGTACGATTCAACAAGTTACCCAAGTCATTGGATAAGTCTGCATTAATTTTTGTAATGAAATTAGGCAAGCTAAAATTACCATCATTGCCTAAATGCACTTCATTCACCAAGAAATAGCGCAATGCATCAGAACCGTAAGTGTCAATCAACGGAATTGGGTCAATCACATTGCCCAAGGATTTACTCATTTTTGTGCCATCTACCACAAGCCAGCCGTGACCATATACTTTTTTTGGCAATGGCAAGCCAAGGCTCATGAGCATGATAGGCCAAATGATCGTATGGAAACGCACAATTTCTTTACCTACTAAGTGTAAATCTGCAGGCCAGTAGGTTTCAAATAAATCACTGTTTTCATCTAACGGGTTTAGTGCAGAAATATAGTTAATCAACGCATCAAACCATACATACATAACATGTTTTTCATCAAATGGTACTGGAATGCCCCAGTTAAAGCTAGTACGAGATACTGCCAAATCTTCTAGGCCTTGTTTTACGAATTGAATCATCTCATTACGACGAGATTCTGGTTGAATAAAGTCAGGATTCTCTTCAATAAATTTAAACCATTGGTCAGCGTATTTATTCATACGGAAGAAATAACTCTCTTCTTGTACCACTTCTAATGGACGACCGCAATCAGGACATGTTTTTTCTGGGCCTAATTTAGATTCTGGCCAAAATGTTTCGCATGGTACACAATACAATCCTTCGTAAGAAGATTTGTAAATATCTCCATTATCAAATGCTTTTTGAAATAAATGTTGGCAATATTTAATATGTCTTTCATCGGTAGTTCTAATGAAATCATCATGAGAGATGTTCAATTTTTCCCATAAATGCTTAAAGCCATCTACGATTTGTGTCGTATATTCTAAAGGAGTAATGCCCATCGATTCTGCCATACGTTGGATTTTTTGGCCATGTTCATCAGAGCCTGTCAAGAATCTCACATCATAGCCAGCTCTACGTTTGAAACGAGCGATTGTATCAGCAATGGACGTACAGTATGTATGCCCAATATGTAATTTCGCACTTGGATAATAAATTGGTGTCGTAATATAATACGGTTTCTTAGTCATCTGTTCTCTCCTTACTATACAATTCAATTTCATTATATACATCGCGCCGTGAAAGGCCACGTTCCTTTGCAATTTGACGGGCTGCCTCTTTTTTAGGCACTCCCGCTTCTATTAAGGCTAAGGCTGCCTCTAATGGCGAAAGAACAACGTCTTCTACCATTGATTCTTCTATCACCGTTTCACTGCCCCCTACTAAGAGAACAAACTCCCCTTTTTCTACGATTTGGCTGAAATCATTTCGTAACTCGAGCAAGGTAGTTCGGGTGAAAGTTTCAAATTTTTTCGTCAGTTCACGACCTACTGTAATAGGACGATTTCCTAACCCTTCATATAAACTTTGGATCGTTTCTTCTATACGGTGAGGAGCTTCATAGAAAATAAGCGTTCCTTCGTAGGTAGCCAGCCGAGATAGCATATCTTTTACATTCTGCTTTCGTTTTGGTAAAAAACCGACGAAGTGAAATTCCTTCGTATTCTGTCCTGATGCAATGAGAGCTGTTAAGCCTGCATTCGCCCCTGGTAACGGAACAATAGGTATACCCACATCGATGGCTTCTTTCACCAAATCTTCGCCAGGATCAGAAATAGCAGGCATCCCTGCATCACTGACTAAACCGATGGATTGACCGTCCAATAAACGTTGGATGAGGTCAGGCCCCTTCTCCACTTTATTGTGTTCATGATAGGAAATCATAGGCTTAGCAATATTAAAATGTTGTAATAATACTCCCGTATGACGCGTATCTTCCGCTGCTACCACATCTACCTCTTGCAATGTGCGCACAGCCCGATAGGTCATATCCTCTAAGTTCCCAATAGGTGTGGGAATTAAAAATAATGTCCCTGTATGACTACTCATAATATGCTTGTACCTCATCTGTATAGGAACCATCTAATTCATACATATATAAAGGTGGTTCAACAATCATACCTTGCTTGCCACCATATTTTAATTCTAGTAATACTAGCTTACTCACTTTATCTTGATTACCATGAATAAAGCGCATTCGTTTTATCCTAAATTGAGTCTGTTCAATGGCACTTACTAAAGATTCTAACCGTGGTGTTGTATAAATCATCCACAGTGTACCGCCAAATTTTAAATACCGTTGGGCTTGTAGCAATCTATCTTTCATGGAGTGTTGTTGCTCATGCAAAGCTAATGCTACACTTTCTTCTTGTGATAAAAGTCCACTATTGGTTTCAAAATAGGGAGGATTCATATAGATACCATCAAACTGACCATAGTAAGCTTTACCTGCATCGCTCATGTAATCTAGCTCCACCATAGATACAGCCTCTGCAATATCATTATGAATGACACTTTTCTGAGCTAATTCAATCACATAGGAGTTACAATCTACACCCACCACATGACGGCCCCCACGATGATACAGAACATGAGGAATCACCCCCGTACCTGTACCTAACTCTAAATAGTGTTTTCTTGGTTTCGCCTCACCAAAATGAGCCAATAAGATAGCATCAATAGAAAACTTAAACTCTCGTTCATCTTGAAAGAGCTGAAACCCACTTAGTAACAAGTCTGTAATTGTAATATTACGCTTCATCTGGTAATGCCACTTCTGACCAGTGTAAGTCGATGGTACGTCCTGCTTCTAATTGTACCTTTACAGTCTTTTTCATGGTATTAATCTTTAATACCTTACCTAAGCCTTCATCAGTAACTACTTCTTTACCAATACCTGGTGGCTCTGCCACAATAGTTGGTTGTTTTACTTTTTGTGAATATAGATCTCCGCCTTTTTGGTAGGAGTCATTTTCATAGTTTAAGCAGCACATTAAACGGCCACAAATACCGGAAATTTTTGTTGGATTCAAGCTTAAGTTTTGATCTTTCGCCATCCGAATAGACACAGAAGCAAAGTCACCTAAGAACGTCGCACAGCATAGAGGACGTCCACAGGCACCGATGCCATTTAATACCTTCGCTTCATCACGTACGCCTACTTGACGTAATTCAATACGCGTGCGGAATACATTGGCTAAATCCTTTACCAATTCACGAAAATCAATGCGCCCCTCAGCAGTAAAGAAAAAAACAATCTTATTTAAATCAAATGTGTACTCCACATTGATCAGTTTCATCGGCAGTCCACGATAGGCAATTTTTTCTAATCCGATCTCAAAGGCTTTTTCTTCTCGTTCTCTATTTTTTTCTACTTGCTTATAATCTTTCGGCGTTGCTTTACGCGTCACCTCTTTTAATGGTTGGACCACGCTATCTTTCGATACTTTACGAGGTCCAATTACGACTTCCCCAAATTCCAACCCACGAGAGGTTTCTACTATGACCCCATCTCCTGTCGTTAGGGTTACAAACCCTGGGCTAAAGTAGTAGATTTTTCCAGCTTTTTTAAAGCGTACTCCTACTATTGTAACCACTATATATCCTCCTTCACAGCCTCACGCAAGGCTAATATAACTCCATCTATGACAAGGCCTGTGCGCACATTAAGTCGCAATGCCTGTTCTGCTTCTAATGTAACAGGAATCACCCGTTGTAATGCTTTTGATGACCATCGCTCTAGAATAGCTTGCATAGAAAATCGATAATCACTCAAAATCATCTTTTCAAGAGGTACACCATACCGCAATGCCAGCATATCTCTTGCTAATATACGTAACCAACGCAATATATCTATGACTACATCTTTTGAAAGTCCTTCTAAGGATAGGCTAATAGTCGTAAAAAAATGACTTCTTTCAACTAGCTGTTCTAGTATATCCATAGCCTTTTCTAAACTTTCAATTGTCCCCGTCTCAGCCCACTGTCGTGCTAAGGTAGGGTTTCCTCGAGCCAATCGTACGGCTCTATGGATATCACCTGTGTATCCTTCCGCAGTGAGAGCTTTCACCAATTCTGGTTCTGGCACAGGTTGTATACTCACAAGCATACACCGAGACACAATCGTCGGCAGTACTGTATCTATATTAGTTGTAACAATGATAAAAGACATGTTTCGTGGCGGTTCTTCAATCGTTTTCAACATAGCATTGGCAAGCACTGCATTCGCTGTCTGAAAGCCTTCTACAATCACCACCCGTGGCGTATCACTAGATACATTAATATATGTGTCTAGTATGGTATACCATTGTTCGACACTGAGTTGAGTTTTCATAGGACGAATCCAAAAAGCATCACCCTGATCTATATAGACAGGTAAGCCTTTATCCTTGACTGTACTTTCACTTTCCCCAGACTCAATACGTCGTTGCTCTATGTGTGAGAGATACGTTCGCCCCTCATCAGGCGAAAAAATCTGACGACCCACTAAAGTAGATCCAATGGCAATTGCCATGGATACAGATTCCAATCCCGATTCTCCATATAGCAGTAAACTATGTGGCAAAGCAGAGTCTTGAATTAATGTAGAGATTTGTTCTTTCGCTTGGTGTTGACCAAGCACTGCATCAAAAAAAGACATACTTCCTCCTTTACCTCATTAGACTACCCTTTATTATAGCATGTTATGGCAATAATTACACGGCTAAAAGAACAAACACGGCATAGGCTGTGCAACATTTTGCGAGCCTACGCCGTGTCCAGCCTCTTACTCTATATCCACTATGATTCTAATCTATTCATGATTACCATCAATATACTGCTTTACAATCCCATAGACTTCCTCATGAATGTCATCAATGGTGCGCAACTGATCATTTTCACTTTCACAGTGCACACGATGCCAATCATACGTGCTCACTAACATATCGTAGACATCATGCACAGCAATCAAATGTGAACGGTCCTGTTCATGAATATCCCCAGTATTGCCCCCTGTTTTACCTGTTCGTTCTGCTAATAAAGTCTCTGACAACGATAAGGGCATATCCAATAAAATGACCGCATCAGGGCGAGGAAGTCCATATAGGTCATATTCTAATTGATCAAGCCACTGCAAAAATGTTTTACGTTCTTCTAAATCTGTGTACTTTATCATTTGATGTACCATATTAGAAGTAGTATACCGATCCGCAATAATGATACCACCGTCTTCGTAAAAACGTTGCCAGTCTTGGCGATACGATGCAAATCGGTCTATCGCATACAGTGTGCTCGCCACATAGGCATTCACAGAATTTGCTTCTTTCCCAAAGTCGCCACGTAAATACATTTTAATAGGTTCTGCAGCTGGACTATCGTAATTAGGAAAGCTCACTGAACGAGCTTGATATCCTTCGGCTTGTAATCGTTCTAATAATTTAGCGGTCTGCGTGGCCTTGCCACTACCGTCGCCACCTTCAATAATGATTAACTGTCCCATATATATCTCCTTATTTACAAACAATGATTGTATCTAAATTGCGGTCCCTAGCACCATTCGGCACATATCCATCACGCCATTTCTGCTCTATATAGGCCAACACTTCTTCTGTAATTTCCTCCCCTACACCCAAGCACGGTATGCCTGGCGGGTAATAGGTAATCGTTTCTCCACTTATCCGTCCTAGTGCTTGCGCTACTGGACCTCCTTCCATATCCGCATAAAATGCTTGCCGTGGTGAAAGCACCACGACTGGTGTTGGCAATGTTTCCATGATGCTTGCATGCAGATCACTAGCATCATATGCACTATCCATTGCACGGATGCTTTTATCATTACTTTGGCCATATACAAGTGCATCGCCATCATGATGACCTCCGCTGAAATCTTTTGTAGCCTCTTCTAAGTTATGCGTATATGCATCTGATATGTCCTGTACTGCCTCTATGACGTGCTGTATACTTGTTTCTGTATCGCCTATCGTAATCAGCAACAATACATGATAGGCTTTCATCAATTCCACTTCAATATGACGCATCCGCAGCTCTTGTTCTAATTCTTGTGCAGTCAGTCCCAGATGCTTAGCATCGATAATAATCTTTGTTTCATCAAAACTGAAAGCCCCATCTATATCCTCATGCCCCGGACATACAATACCTGGTATCTCATTCAATGCCCTTCGCAGTGTACGAGCTAACTCCAACGTTCGTTCCATAAGGGTCTGTCCTTCCATAGCCCACTGGTAACGCGCCATATCCAAAGAGGCCAAGAAAATATAGTTTGGACTTGTACTCATCAACAATTGTTGTAATCGTTGAATCCGATGTGTATCAATACGAGGACCTTGTCCATGAAGCATCGATGTTTGCGTTAAGGATCCTAGTAATTTATGCGTGCTTTGTGCCACTAAATCTGCACCACTTGCTAGTGCAGACACAGGCATCCCTAAGGACGAAATGAGATGCGGTCCATGCGCTTCATCCACCAAAACTACCATATTTCTTTCATGTGCTGCCTCTACACTTCGTCTTCCATCTACACCGAC
>CAUSMY010000065.1:0-8054 GCA_963533015.1 uncultured Veillonella sp. | reverse complement strand
ACCTTCGTTAGATACGAGAGCAATAGTACTTGTTTCAGCAACACCAAAGGTACAACCAGTGAAACCTACATCAGCGCGCAAGAAACGATCACGGATATATTTACGTACGAAACGTGTCATTTCTTCTGGGTTTTCAGTACCTTGGTATCCTAATTTCTTAGCAAATGTATCGCGAATACGGTTACGCTCGAAGTGCAACGCTGGTACTACGATATGAGATGGAGGGTCAAAGTCTGCTGTTTGAAGAATAAATTCCGCCAAGTCAGTTTCGTTAACTTCGATACCTTCTTTAATCAACTCATGGTTTAATCCGATTTCTTCAGATACCATTGTTTTAGATTTAACAACCATTTTTGCTTCTTTTGCACGAAGTACTTCCATACAAATTGCTGTTGCTTCTTTATCATCAGCTGCAAAGTGCACATGTGCACCAGCTTTTTCAGCATTTTCAGCAAATTGATTTAAATAGTAATCTAAGTTCGCCAATACATGGTCGCGCAAATCAGCGGATTCATTGCGGAAGTCTTCCCATTCTGCTACTTGATCGACTACAGCTTTACGTTTTTCATAGAATACATCCTGTGCTGTTTGAATGGCTTTTACTTTGAAGTCATTGTTAAGCACATCATTAACGCGGGTCTTAAACGGGCGTTTATCGTACATAATATTACTCATGGTGACTCCTCCTATCGACTATTCAATAATTCCGCAATATGCATTACACGGATATGACGATCAATTTCGCCTTCTTTGTAAAGTCGATCTAGCATACCTTCAATATTCATCAAGCAAGCCATATCAGAGCCTGCTACAATGTTAGCGCCAGAATCAGCAATATTCAATGCTTTTTCTTTTGTCATAGCAGCTGAAATTTCAGGATTTTTCACTGTGAAAGTACCACCAAAGCCACAGCAACGCTCTGCACGATGCAATGGTAAGTATTCTAACCCTTGAATATTTTCCAATAATTTCATAGGTTGTTCTTTGATTCCCATCAAACGTGTTACGTGGCAAGATTTATGGTATGTCACTTTGTCATTAAAGCGAGCCCCTACATCAGTTACCCCTAATACGTCAACGATGAATTGCGTGAACTCATAAATTTTAGAGCTCAATTTTTCAGCTCGTGCTAACCATTCTGGTTCATCTTTTAAAATATGATGATATTCATCACGAATCGCAAATGCACAAGAACCAGACATGCTCACCACATAGTCAGCATTCTCGAATTGTTCAATTGTGTTCTTAATAGCGCCTTTGGCAGCATCATTATAACCAGAGTTAACAAACATCTGACCACAACATACTTGCTTCTTAGGAACTGTTAATTCGCAGCCAAGGTTTTCAAGCACCTTTACACCTGCCATGCCTACATGAGGGTAGAACATATCAATCAAACATTGTTGAAATAAATGAATTTTCATTTCTTCACATCCTCAACTTTAAAGTAAACTACTATCACTTGATTGGCAAAATGCAGCAATCGTTACATCTATGTCCTATATTAGAATCTTCCATCCTATATAGTCTCTGATGATATTATTATATAGTAATTTTTATGTAATTACAAAAGACTTGCAATATTAGCAAGAAGCCATTTTTATACCTTATTGCTAGTCATTATCAATCAGTCATTTTTGTAGCAAAAATCACACTCTATCCGCATTCTATCAAGCCTTATAAGAACAAGGCTTATATTATTTTTATGTATTTTAATACATCCAATTTCTACTTTAAAAGTACACCTGTCTTTTCTTCTTTTAATTCCTACTCGCAAACAGGTTTATAACCAAAACTCATGATAGAGATAACTATTCCTATATAATTCATCTCCTATGAACCCCTATGCATTGACATTTGTCACTCTTTTCACATAGTGACATTCTTTCAAATATGGTATGATAAACATAAGAAATTCATAAGTAGATTCCACTAGTCAGGAGGTATTTGATGAAACGTATATATGCAACTGTATTATTCACATTAATTCCAACATTCCTATTGCAGGCTAAGGAAGTGTCTTCTGTATTCACGACAACTCCTTCTACGCAAGTATCTGTAAATGGGCCAACAACATTTACCTATTCGCAACCAAATAGCCTACAAACCTTTGAACGCATTCAAAAGTATCGCTTTACAGATGTACCCCCTCAATTTTGGGCCTATAATTCCATTACAAAGATGACTAAAGAAGGATTTATGAGTGGATACAAAAATGGAACATTCAAACCGAATGATCCACTTTCTCGCGAAGAAGCCGCTTCTTTATTTAGTAAAATGATTGGTGAGCCACCATCTATTATGTTGGCGAGTTCTTTCACTGACATCACATCCGATCGATGGTCTTCTCTCGCTATTGAAAGTGTAGCCAGAGCAAATATCATCAGTGGCTATGGGGACAAAACATATCGCCCTGAACAATATATGTCCCGCCAAGAATTTGCTGTAGTAGCCGACAAATATCTACATTATCAAGGATATCGAACAGAAGACCCTACGGCCCTCGACAACATACATTTTAGCGACCAAAAGTTTATCGCTCCTTGGGCTCAATCGTCGGTCCGTGAATTAGCCTTATTTGGATTTATCAATTACAGTACCACAGGATTATTTAATCCAGAAAAATATGTCACTCGCAGTGAAGCCGCGGCAATTACATATCGTATGCTCTCTTCCAAATCAGCTGAAACATTACAAGCCACTATCTCTCAACAACAAATGGAAGAGACCGCTCGTAATCTCATCAAAAAGACATTTGGCGAGTCCTATGATTTCCACAACCGAGGAGCTATGTTCTGGCGTGATGGAAAACTAGTCATTTCCTTTACATCTCCTAAAGATGTGAAAGCCATTACTGCAGAAACGGCTTACATCCAAGATAAACACTTCTTGGACAATCATATCATCACCACTGGCTCTTATAGCTTAGGCGATTTCGATACATTACAAACGGACGCTGCCTTGTTATATCGTCAATTAGAGCCTAATGGTACGATCCTAGGTGTGACACCGACTCCAAATGTAGACGGTCTTATTGTAACAGTAGATACCGTAAAACCAACTACTATTACGGTTTTCACGAAAAAATTTGGCAAGAAAATTCAGCTAAAAACTAATTCATAGGCATGCATTAATCGTCAATGCGCTATGATAACTAACCTAATACAGCAAATCGCATCTAATGTAAAACCATACTATTAGTTTTATCATTTTATGACAACTCACACAAAAAGAGGAAAGTTGACACAGCTTGATCAACTTTCCTCTTTTCTTTTATATACGTACATGCTAGCACCTATCTAGCAAGTTACATCCTCCAACTCCAGGCTAAACACTTCTGTAGCAGGACCAGTCATATATACCGTGCCATCTGCTTCATAATCAATACGCAATGTGCCCAAATATAATTCTACATCTACAGACCGTCCAGTAAATCCCTTCTCATGGGCCATGACAGCACTGGCGCAGGACCCTGTACCACAAGCGAGTGTAGCTCCTGCCCCACGTTCCCAAGTACGGACTTTTACTGTCGTATCATTCACAACTTGTACAAAGTTCACATTGGTACCTTTGGGAAATAATGGGTGCTTTTCAATCTTTGGTCCCAACACTGTAAGAGGTACTGCTGTCACATCGTCTACAAATACTTCCGTATGCGGCACGCCTAATAACACAGAACTCACCTCATAAGACACACCCTCTACATCAATCGTATGCGACAATACTTTTTCAGGTTCAATATTCATAGGAATGTGGCTAGCCTTAAAGGTAGGCTGGCCCATTTTTACTTTCACTAATTGTGCCACACCTTGCTCTGCAATAATGGTGGGTTCCATAATTCCCGCCAATGTTTCTACAGTAAACGTCTCTTTTTCGATAATTTTGCGATCATAGGCATATTTTGCAAAGCAACGAATGCCATTCCCACACATTTCTGCTTCGCTACCATCAGAATTGATGATACGCATTCTTACATCGGCCACTTCGGATGGCATAACAATCACCAATCCATCAGCGCCGATGCCAGTATGACGATCACACAATCGTCGGGCCATCGTTGTCACATCTAATGTAGTAGCGCCATCATCAAAAAACACAATAAAATCATTACCTAAGCCGTGCATTTTTGTTAGTTTCATACGTTTCTCCTTCTCTGTACTATACAATTCCTATCCGCATAGAGCGGATTATTAATTTATCGCAAAATATAGCCTTTGCTTTTATACATTTTGATGAAATCCACCATAGCCTACTATAATTTATTTGCCATTTATATTACCATGAATATAGGAAAATGAATAGACGCAATGCGTTATATTTCCCTATCGTAGTACTAGGTTAATCATACATTGGAGGTGATTTTACTATGCTTCCTGAAGAACGTTATGCCGCTATTCTACGTCGCATCAAGCAAAATCGAGTTGTTACAGTACATGAGTTAGTGCAAGCTTTGTCTTCTTCTGCCCCTACTATTCGAAGAGATTTGGCTCACCTACACAACAAAGGGTTGCTGCAAAAGGTTCATGGTGGGGCTACGAGTCTGACCCCGGATCATAGTAGTATGGAGTTAGATACACTTCCTAAATCCATTACCTATCGAGATGCCAAAGAATCGATTGCCTTAGCTGCCTCTGAATTGATTAGCTCCACAGGCTTTATCTTTATCGACGCAGGCAGCACTACAGAAATGGTATTGCATTACTTGCAGCATACTCATGCTACATTCGTTACAAATGGCATTCACCATGCTACACTATTAGCTTCACGCCATATGAAAGTTATTCTTTTAGGGGGTACGGTCAACCCCATTTCTTCTTCTATCGTAGGAAGTGTGGCCCTCAACCAACTAGAATCCTATAATTTTACACAAGGATTTTTTAGTACACACGGCATCAGTTTCCGCTCTGGTTTCACAGCGGAAGATCCATTGGATGCAGCGGTGAAAGAAAAAGCTATACAAAAGTGTCGTACTGCCTATGTATTGGCAGACCCTTCTAAATTTGACCATATTTCTTCCGTTACATTTGCTACGATCGATAAAGCCTCCATTATTACTACCAAGTTACCAAATGAGTTATATCGAAACTATGCCAATATACAAGAGGTAGATCATCATCGTTAATACAAAAGCTGTCATTCATTGGGCTTTCCCCATATGGTATGACAGCTTTTTTGTAATCTATACATCATCGCTTATCTAGCCATCTAAATTTCCGTCTTTATATCTATCTTTTTCGATGTAATTACAGTATAATATAGATTATATCTTTTACATTATGCATTTTGAAATGGAGATTATGATGAGCTTTTTTAAAGATTTTAAAGACTTTGCCATGCGCGGTAATGTAGTAGATTTAGCAGTCGGTGTTATCATTGGTGCTGCTTTTGGTAAAATTGTTACTTCTTTGGTAAACGACGTGGTGATGCCTCCTATCGGTTTATTATTAGGCGGAGTAGACTTTTCGAATTTATTTATCCCTTTAACGACTGGTGCCGCTCCAAGTAGCTTTGCAGAAGCAAAAGCAGCTGGGATCCCTATGATAGCCTATGGTCTTTTCTTGAATACAGTGTTTGAGTTCCTTATCATTGCCCTCTGTATTTTCACTGTTATCAGCCAAATCAAGCGATTTACACCAGCAGAAGCACCGGTGGAAACTCGTAAATGTGACTATTGCCGTGAAGCTATCGCTGACGACGCAACACGTTGTCCTCACTGCACAGCCGAACTGACTATCAAAGAATGATATATTCCCCCATCTATCATTTTGAATTTCAACTTTATTTAATGCTAATAGGAAAGGACTGACACAAGTGTCAGTCCTTTACCTATAATTAGTATTATGTGAAATGCATAATGCATGATCACAACAAACTTACAATCTACCTTTATATGTACATTGCTTTTCAAATATAGCATAACTAGATATTTAAAATCAAGTTTTAAAGTATTCAATTCGCAAAGGTCTACAACCCCCTTAAAATAAGGGTTTCTATAGTGTATTGGCATATAATTATATCGATAGATTTCCCTACAAAAACCTGCCCATGTATACGACAATTATCATCTTGATTTTGCACATTTTACGGATACTCGCCCCTATACGGTCAATTTCTTTACACGAAATGTAAAATGTTATACAATCCACGATATAATATCCTTAAATTCTATAATAAAATAGCCTTATAAAAGAGAGGAAGATTGCCTTCTAGCCAGCAATCTTTCTCTCTTTTATATACAATTATTTTCCAGTTTGTTGCAATACTTGTCATCGCATTTATCAACATGGCAGTTTTTTTAATCTTGTTCTTGCAATTGAGCTTTTAAAATATCGTTATTAATAGGCCGAATCCTTACCAATCACTTTTACCAAACGAGGTCTCCAGTGAAATGCTGCTTGGTATGCTAAATATCCAAAGGCAATCACAATGGCACCCCCTTGCATTGGCATAGATCCACTCGCATAAATAGCATAGCTATCATAGACGATAGCTATAAAGCTCATCACATAGATCAATCGACACAACGATACAGGAGCCCCTTCTACAGCGAGCATTTTGTTCACTGCAAAGCAGCATAGAATGTAAGGGAATACATTCGTCACTACCGCTAAGTTCACCAACTCTGCAAACTGTTCACTCAAACTTTCATCAGTCGTCATCAACGCTAACACGCCTTGCAATACCAAGAGAATCACGATCCCACGTACAGGGGAATCCACTCGGTTCACACGAGCGAACACCTTAGGAAAGAATCCTGCTTCTGCACAGCCTTTGAACACACGGCTCAATGTAAATTGCCATCCCATGATGGCTCCAAAGCAGGAAATCGCCATCAAGGCCATCACAAATTTACCTACTACACCATCAAACATGTAGGCAAAGACGAGACCAAACGGCGCCGTAGAGTTCACTAACTCTAGGTTAGGAATAATCCCTGCCATAATATTTGTCGATACAATATACACCACGGCTACTGCCAAAGTGCCAAAAAATGTCGCAATAGGAACGTTTTTCTTAGGATTTTCTACAGCATCTGCATTTGCCGCAGCAGATTCAAACCCTAAAAAGCCCCATAATGTCAATGAAATCGATTGACTTACCGCATCAAATGTTGGTAAGTGTTGCGGATTCCACGCCGATAGATACATATCTAAATCAAACCAATACCAGCCAAAAGCCCCAATAAATAAGACTGGTAGCATGGTGCCCCAAATAGTAATATTACTGATGCGCCCTGTACTGGCATTACCTTGTACATTGACGAGTGCTGTAACTATGAGCAAAATAATGGTGGCTACACTGACTTCTAATGGCGTTGGTGTTAAGTCAAATAACACAGCTCCATAGCCAATGATTGAAATCGCTATCGCTACATTGGCGATCACCAAGGATACGGCATAGGAATAGTTCGCCATAAAGTGTCCTGTGCGACCAAAACCATATTCTACATAGCCCCCTAGGCCTCCATGCTTTTTCGTAAATAGCCCACATTGAGCAAAAATATATGCCAAAGTTAAAGACCCAAACACGGTCACTAACCACGATAAGATAGATATGGTACCTACCTGTGCTAACTGAGATGGTAGCATAATAATTCCAGCACCCAACATATTAGCTGCCACAATGGACGTCAGTTGGAATACAGACATTTTTTTAGCGGTGGTGTTCATGTATCAAGCCCCTTTCCAAACATCACTTGAATCTCTTTCAAGTTTCCGTATCATCAAAACCGCTAGCATAGCTAGTCCTTACGGAATGAGTTTGGATGTAGCTACGCAGTCCTATTAATATATCGATTCATTGTAACACCTTTTTCACCTCATGGATAGATATTTTTTCATATTTTGTTGGTATCTCTATAAGTTTCTAGAATTTATAGCTCTTCCTATGATATACTATAGAATATATGCCATATCCACGTGAAAAGAAAGGATGTCCTTATGCAAGAACAAATCTCACAACTAATTGGCGATGTCAATGGGTTTCTATGGAATTACATTATCATCGCACTCCTCATCATTGCAGGATTTTGGTTTACGTCTATCACAAAATTT
>CAUSMY010000064.1:0-8177 GCA_963533015.1 uncultured Veillonella sp. | reverse complement strand
ATATATTGGATAGCATGCCAGATTCATTTGAAATTAATGCATTAATGGATACAATTTTCCCATGTGAAAGCTCATAAAAAGGAAATACATAATCTTTATATTTATAATAGGCAGAACGACTTAGATCCATTTTTTCAACAGCTTCATTAATCGTTTTTGCTTCCCCTAATTGAAGAATAGACTTTACTTTAATCGTCTTTTTAATTGCCTCTGGTAAAATCACTTCGTTCACTAAATAAAATTTGTCTTTTTTTCCTTTTGCAGCCATAACTACACCTCTTCACTACTTGTGGACACAGAACTGGCAATATGTTGACCATATAAGGTAAATACGGAATACATGCCAACAAAGAATGGAATGTATTCAGCAACAATCCGCCAAGCCACCGCAACTAGCCCCACAGTACCAACAGGTAAAAAAGCAGCAAACAAATAGACAAATAGACCTTCAGCTACTCCAGTGCCTCCTGGGGTGGGAGCAAAATATAAAATTAAATTTAACAAGATCATTCGATTCAATATTTCAACAATGCTTATATCTGTAGTAAATGCATACATCAATGCCGGTGCAATTGCATATAAACAGAGTAAACTAAGACCAGATTCAACAAATACAATCAAAGATTGAATAGGGTTTGCGTATAATAAGCTTAATCCACTATTAAATTCGTCTAGTTTTAGCAACCACGCTTTGGCATTTCCTTTTTTTGTGACTTTTGAAAGCCATGCCACAAGATGTTTCATTAAACGCGTTTGTAACAGATACATTCCCATAAATGTTGAAATAACTACAAATACAGAAGCCCAAAGTAATTGTGTATTTGTAATATAAGGGATTTCAATAGGATCTGTAAGTAAAATAATGGGCAACATAACAATAAGAAATAATATAGAAAATACAGTTCTTACCAATACAATAGGCGCAGCCTTTCCAATAGGTACTTGATAAGAACGTAATATCAAAGCTTGTGCTACAGCACCACCACTAGCACCAGGAGTCAACATAGCCATAAAATAGTTACCAAAGATAACTCGTAAAATGGCAACTAATGGCAATGTATATCCACCCATTCGAACTAATCGTTGCAAACGCAACCCATCAAAGTACATTCCCATTACTAACGCAAGTCCTGCTAATGCTAATGAGGTAAGATTAAAAGTCCCCAATGTACTTATTGAATCAAGATCAATGGTGAAATAAATAGTTGCTCCTGAAACGATGAGTAGCAAAAGTCCAATGAATATACCTCTTTTAGCCATCGTAGTCATGGACGATCTCCTTCGTTCCATTGTCCATAATGAATAAGACTAATCTCATTAGCAGATAGATATTCTTTCACTCTTGATGACGTCATAGCCCATCGCTCTTCATCCCAATGGTAACCCCATGGATATAATGCATTAAGACTTCTATTGTCCTTTCCTGGATGAGTCATAATTTCATGTACACCGTGTTTCTTGGAAACCTTGGACAGAATTCCCAGCAATGCATCCTCATGTAACTGTCCCCCATTCATCATTCCCCAGAAATAAAGAGGAGACGAAAAGCCTAAATCTCGAGATGTTGTATAAGCTTGTTGTGTTAATGTAGTTAATCCTACTTTGCCAATCCATCGACCAATGGATCTCACTCCATTACATAGAAATGGACTTTCATCAGGCATACGAATCTTATTGATGCTATATCGTTTCATCTGTTCAGCTACAATTGGTAATACTTGTGGCAATACATGCATGTGCTGATGTCCATCTATATGTGTAATAGGAACACCAGTACTCATAATTTTATTAAACTGGGCTTCTATCTCTTTGCGCAATTCTTGCCCATTTACTTTTCCAGTAAATAAGCGTTTCATAAATTCAGTATGTGTTTCTGGAAACTTACCATTTACTAATAAACTAGATACTTCATTTGGATCACTTACAGGCGCTAATCCACCGACAAGGCAAATATGGATGCACACTCCTAAAGTTTCTGTTTCTTTTGCTATCATGATAGCATCATCAAATGCTTCACCAGAAGCTAACAAAGATGTGCTAGTAACAATCCCTTTTTGATGACTTTCAAGGATCCCTTCATTGATAAGGGGATGTAGCCCAAAATCATCTGCATTGACAATAAGACGTTTCATAGTTACCTTCCTGTACACACTAAATGGATATATGTATTATTTTACCAGAATCATACCTATTTGGATAGACATTTTTTTACTTCTTGTGCTTTATACATGCACAAAGCTCCAGCTATAGCAACATTCAACGATTCCATAGGACCATACATAGGAATAGAAATACGTTGTTGTACTAATTGTAATAGCTCTTTACTAATACCATTTGCTTCATTCCCCAATACAATCATCGTCGGTCCTTCATAATCGGGAACGTCATAACTAACGCTATCTTCTAATACAGTTCCATACACCGTCATTGAAGTATTGGCTAGTAAGGACTGTATATCTCGGAACTTTAAATTATTGTAAATAGGAATTTTGCAAAGCCCACTCATAGTACTGCGTACGGTCTTCTCATTATAGATATCTACTGTATGAGACGTTAAGAACATAGCATCTACACCTGCTGCAACAGCCGTACGTATCAATGTTCCTAAATTACCTGGGTCCTGTACGCCATCCAGTAAGATATACAATCCGTCAGGTTCTACACTAAAATCATGTAGTCTACTTTCTTTTTGACATGCAACTGCCAACACACCTTGTCCATGCACTGTTAACTCAATATTTTTCCATATGCTACTCGATATAGAGTATACATCTACATCATAGGTATGACAGCATGTAATTAGAGTTTGCAACTGTTCCTCTTTCACTATTTCTGTATTGGCAATAACATAGCGGATTGTGCCAGTAGGTAACATGTCCATGACAGCACGAAATCCTTCAGATACAAATTCCTTATGTGTATTTCTATACTTTCTTTTATATAATTGCAAAATATGCTTGATTTTTTTATTATCTTTTGAACTAATTTCTTCCATAAGCGCCTTTCTAATTTGGTAATACAAGCAATGATGTATCAATTTTTCTATAGTGTGTCTTACATACTATGGGATTTCTACTCACGATTATATATACGACTATGCATTCCATAAAGAATAGAATAGTCCTTTATTTTCTAATACTTCCTCTAATGTACCAGATTCTACAATGGCACCCTCTGAGATGACAATAATTTTAGTAGCATCTCGCAATGTAGATAAACGATGCGCTATGGCAATCATAGTTTTTTCCCCTTTAATATTTCCAATAGATTGCTGCAATAATTCTTCTGTATGGCTGTCTATATTGGATGTAGCTTCATCAAATACTAGCAACGACTTATTTTGTACTAGTGTTCTAGCCAACGATAACAATTGCCGTTGCCCTTGTGAAAGTAAAGAACCTAGATACCCTACTGGCGTTTCGTATCCTGCTTCTAAACGTTGCACGGATGCATGTAAATGTGCTTTTTCGGCAGCTGCTTGCACCATCTCCAAAGAAACTGCGTCATCAAACAAAGAAATGTTATCTTTTATGGATCCTTTAAATAAATGTGAATCTTGAAATACATATCCAATGGACTGCCGAATCACCCTTAGATCCATGTCCTGTACATCTTTTCCATTGATACGAATTGTCCCCTTGGTAGGTGTTTCAAACCCTAATAACAATTGCATCATCGTAGATTTACCCCCACCTGACGGACCGGCAATACCTAAGAACTCACCTTCTTGCAGTGACCAAGTGATATCTCTTAGCACATAGTTATCCGATCCATCATAGGAAAAATATACATGGTCAAACTCGATAGATCGTATGATATCAAATTCAGAGGGAATAGAAATTGTCGCCTCAACACTACCCTTACCTTCTTCTAACATCGGAATAATACGTTCAGCTCCTGCTAAGGCTGATTGTAAATTACCATATTTTTCTGCAATCTCTTTAATAGGTTCAAAAATACGATTGATATATTGTAGAAAAGCGAATACCGTACCTGCTTCCGTAATAGAATCAAAGTACCCCGTCACTGTAAATATAGCAATCAAAGCAATAAAAAATAATCCATCCACAATCGGTCTAAAAATAGCAAATGTTTTGACTTCAAATAGACCGGCCTGCAAAAACTCACGGCTCACACGATCATAACTTTTTTCCATGATGACTTCTCCCACATAGGTTTTTATCATCAAAATGGCATTCAACATTTCCTGAACCGATGTATTAGATGCAGCTACTTTGCTACGTACGCCGCGAAATGCTTTTCTAGCGTATTTGCGATATACAAATATAATCCCCGTAAATACTGGCATCAGCAATAGTATAATCGAAGCTAATGTTGTATCGATCCAAAACATAAACACTAATATGCCTATAATCTGAAAAATACTACTACTAATTTTAACTAATACTTCAGTATATAATGTGCGTATAGACTCTGTATCATTCGTGACACGAGTGACTAGATTTCCTACAGGATAGGAAGAAAATTCTCTAGGTCCCATAGCAAGTATATTCGAAAAAATTTTATTTCGAATATCATAAATGATTCGTTGTCCAAAACTTTGTAATGCATAGTTTTCGATACCTAATGCAACCATACCAAATAGGATGACACCAATGTATATAACAGCATAGTTCGTGATGAGACCCATGTCTTTAGTGGCTATACCTACATCGATAAACTCTTTCATAATAACAGGTCGAACCAGTTGCACCCCTAATACAAGAATAAGCATACAAACGCCAAGACACATATATCCAACATAGGGTTTCATAAACGTACTGAGATGTAACAGCACATGATAATCAGTTTTCTTCTTACTCTTCATGACTTTCTCCTCGTCGTTGTAGCATCGCTAATTGATGATACATACCCTCCTTGGCTAATAATTCATCATGTGTGCCTGACTCTATAATATGTCCTTCATGGAACACATAAATACAATCTGCCTCTTCTAACGCTTCTAATCGTTGTGAAATACAAATAATTGTTTGATCCCTATGTGTACGTAAAGTTTCTAAAATGTGTGAAAGACTGTGCGCATCTAAAGCGGAAAATGCATCATCTAATAACGTATAAGGAGCTTCTTTATAAAAGGCTCTTGCTAAAGAAATGCGTTGGCGCTGTCCACCGGATACATCACTTCCACCTTCTCCTAGACTATCATACTTACGTGTCCCTTCAATGCGTTCTTCTAGGTCTCTAAATAATCCAGCTCGTTCTGCAGCCTCTTCAATAGACAGAGTATGTATACTTTCATCACTATAGCCAAACTGAATATTATCTCGTATGCTTACACTTAACAAAGATGGCGTAGCCGGTGCATAGGCAATACTGCGCCGCAAAGTACTTACAGGAATCTCTTGAATATCCGTATCTCCAAAGTATATACAACCTTTTGGTGCATGTTGGATATCTAATAATAGTTTAAACAACGTAGACTTACCCGATCCAGGCCCACCGACGATGCCGATAAAAGAGCCCTTAGGAATATGCATAGGAACATCCTTCAAAATAGGTTCTTTGCTAGATGGATACGTAAAATCTAAGTGTTTTATAGTAATATCTTCCAATGCCAAGGTTTGGACATCTGTTTGTACTTCTTCCTGAGGAAGTTCAAAAAAGTCTACCATCCGTTCCAAGGAAGCCACCCCTTTTTGTAACACAGCCGTCAAGGATCCAATCGCCATAATTGGTCCTATCACTAGCATGACGTACCCATTTAATGCAACAAATTCACCAACTGTCAAATTTCCTTGAATAATAGCTTGCCCACACACATACATATTCAAGGCATAACAAACAAATGGTGCCATATAAGTTAAAGGAGTTAATAAAGAATCTATCTTTACCACTTCCAAATTGTTATTATAATTTATTTCATTCACAGCAGTGAATCGTTTCCAGCTTCTGTACTCCTTATTGAAAGCTTGAATAACAGCCATTCCTAAGAACAGCTCTTGTGCATATTCTGTAACATCACTATAAGAGGATTGTGCTTCTTTTTGACATCTACGTAACCGTTTAGATAATTGCAACATACCAACTACAATGAACGGCATAGGCAAAATCGTTACCATAGCTAGCCATAAAGACATTTTTTGTACTAATATACAAAATGCAATGACCCCAAAAAAGATAGCATCTACAAATAACATCACCCCTAGGCCAAGAGAAACCCGTAAAGACGTAACGTCATTTGTCATTAATGCCATTACTTTTCCTGGTCCATGCTCATCGTAATAGGAAGTTGGAATCCGTAATGCATGGTGAAATAATTCTCTTCGTAGATAAAACTCAAAATTACGAATAGATCCTAACAGCATATGTCTTGAAATATATTTTAGAAATGTAACTACAAGCCCTAGAGCAATAAATAATCCTACATAGTTCCAGATTCCATCTTTACCCACATATAATGTATTGATAGCTTCCCCCATCCAAGTAGGAACTAATAAGAATAGTCCGTTTATGATTAATAATAAAATAATACCCACAATATATTTGTATGAATGTTCTTTGAAAAAGTGGCGAAACAAATGAATACCCTTCATAACTACCTCGCTTACATTAATTTCGATTTTTTTCGATAAAGTTTATTTACTAACTTAATTGTACCATGATATAATACCAATATACAAAATATATTATTCCGTAATTAAAGGAGGAACATATAATGGAAAAACGTACAGGTGTAGTAACATTTGCAGGTAACCCAATCGCTTTATTGGGTAAAGAAGTTAAAGTAGGTGACAAAGCTCCTGCTTTCACATTATTAGACAATGGATTAGGGGAAAAAACAATAGCTGACTATGCAGGTAAAGTAAAAGTTATCTCTGTAGTGCCATCTTTGGATACTGGTGTATGTGATGCACAAACTCGTTGGTTCAACCAAAACGTTTCCAAATTAGGTGAAAACGTAGTTGTATTAACTGTATCTGTAGACTTACCATTCGCTCAAAAACGTTGGTGCGGTGCTGCTGGTATCGATCAAGTAGAAACATTATCCGATCATCGCGATCTTTCTTTTGGTGAAAACTATGGCTTCATTCTTGAAGGCTTGCGCTTATTATCTCGTGGTATCGTTGTTATCGACAAAGACGATGTAGTTCGCTATGTAGAATACGTACCAGAAGTAACTTCTGCTGTTAACTTTGATGCAGCTGAAGCAGCAACAAAAGAATTAGTGTAATCGTTACGTACTAACTATATAAGGGTGCAGTGATTCGTCACTCCACCCTTTTTTATTGGAAAGGTCTCTATGAATCATATTCTAAAAAACATATCCACATTTTTTCAGTGGGTTCTGAATGGTACATTATTTGCTATCGGTATTGTATTAACTGTAGCTGTCCTTAATACAGCCTATTATATAGTTACATTAATACCAGGTTTGTTTACAACAGATATAGCTTACACCACTTTTATGGAAGAAATTATTAACTTCTTTTTATTCTTTGAATTTTTATCCTTAGTAGTTAAATATTTTAAAAATAATTTCCACTTCCCTCTGAGATACTTTATTTATATTGGAATAACTGCTATTATACGGTTGATCATTGTGTCCCATGAATCATCTATAGACCTATTCCTATGGTCATCTTCCATTTTAGCTTTAGTCATCAGTTTAGTCTTAGTGGTTCGATATGGTAAAGAACCTAATAGTGGTGAACGCTTATAAGCTCTTAATCTATCCTGTGCAAACTAGAATTTCATATATCTATCAAATATTTATTTCCTTAGCCATCTATGATCCATGCATTAAAAAAGGACTGTTCACGGTTTCGTGTTCAGTCCTTTTTCATCAATAAAATTGTAATCTATTAGATTCTCATAACACTTCTTTTACAGAGTTGTTCAATCTAGGCAACTCCAAAACAATCGTGTTACGTATAATATGCTATTAGATAATACTCTATAGATATCTATTATAGAATATTACGAGTATATTCTGCATATAACGCTTCTAATTCAATTACTTTTTCATTCATTTCTACTTGTAAAGTAGATGCAGTATCAAAATCACCTTTTATCAAAGCATCGGTAATTCGAGAGAATAAAGATTTAGTATCCACACTATCTTTAGCTAGGTATAAACGCAATGTGTTTACTTTATTCCAATTAGCACTATCGAATGCATCTGCAGGGTCATGAACTGCTTGTAAAGAACGCACTAC
>CAUSMY010000063.1:0-8184 GCA_963533015.1 uncultured Veillonella sp. | reverse complement strand
TACCATCCACTGAATCATATCTATAGTAGATCCTTGTAGCACTACCTCTATATAGGCATCTTCTTTGTGCGTACTAACTACCATAATAGGTGTATCACCTATTGTTCTTAACAGTATATGATCTAACCCTTCCACATCTAATATCTCCTCATCTAACTGTTTTATATATTGATATCCTTCACTTTCTAAAAATGACGTTTCCCCTTCTTGCAATTGCTGTTCTTCTGTCATTGCTTCGCTAACACGTGTATACTCTCTTTCATAATAGCTACCCACACCGAATGCCACACTTACTATCAAAAAGTATAGGCTAGGTATTGTGAGTAGAAGTTTTTTTCGTATTTGTATCCCGTTCCATAGTACCTGTAATCTTAATACGATACATTGAAGACGTAGGTTCCTTTTCCACCATTTCTTCATAATGGAGTGGCCCTCCTAGCCTAGACAAGGATGCGCTAAATTGATGTAAGTCTTCTTTATTAGCACCTCGTGCTTCTAAATACCATTGATCCATAGTAGACCATTCTACTAGTTGTATATGATGTACATTTGCTGCATCTAATAGATGGATTAGTTCTTTGATTGTTCCTTGCGTATACTCATTATCGCCTTTTCGATAGGCATCATATACTTGATGTGCTTCTGTTGCATCGATATGATGTGACTGCACTGTTTCATACTCTTGTAACATGTCGTGATACAAAATATATTGTTTTCCACAATATACGATAGATAGTACTAAACACATGACAATCATAGTCAAAACTATCCCTACTATTCTTTTATATTCTATATACCAACACATCCATTGAATATCTGGATCAAGAAAGTTGATTGTCTTTTTATTCCACATATAATAATATCCGTTTTGCTAATCCCATAGCCATCTCATGAATCATTGATTCTGAATTATAATCTGTTCCTTTGCCTACCAAATGTACTGCCTCTTGCTCTAAGGCACCATACCTAGTAAATACATCTTCATATATAGCTTCCACATCTCCTTTAAACCCAGTGATAACAACACCTTTTGGATAAGGAATGCGCCAGGTCTCTCCTTGTTTGATAAGCCTATCACAGGCCTTAAGAATATCTGCAACTTCCTCTGTTACTAGTTCGTTAGCTATACAAAACGTATCACTCCATAAAGATACGCGAACTCCATCTGTCTCTGGATAGATAAATAGCATAGATTCTTCTCTACCTCTACTATGTGACAATGGTTCCGGCCAATATGTAATCACTTTGATATGTCCTTGCCCTCTTTGAATAGCTTTTGCCATCCCTCTCCCATCTTTGTTATTTAATGCCACTATCAATAAAAGCATGCCATTCTTTGAAGGCCTAGATGCATAATCTATTGCCACAGGTGCGTCTTCACTATCAAATGCACGAAATCCTTCACGCTTTGCAAAACTATATTGATCACCGACCTCCATTTGTGGCGTTTCCATACAAATAGCACGCAGAGGTCCTTCATATACACATCCTATCCAGGCGTCCTCTTCTCTATATAAATCAAAGAAATCTTCCGTATCTTGTTCATTACATTTTCTATCACAGTCTGCCCATCTACTTTATAGGCTACCATACCTACAATTTCATCTATACCTACTGCAATTGCCATAACGCGTTTTTGCTTCATAATGCCTCCTCATTCTACTACTTCTTTGATTTGAATCTCTTGCAACATTCCCTCTCTATATACTGCTTGCGCGTAAATATCCTTTTGTATATGTATTCCTGTTGGCATATGTTCACAAACTAATCGAATTCTATACTGCGTATTGCTCTTTTTATAATAGATAACAGTAATTCGTTCATCTTCCTTATCTTCTACGACTAATTTTGGTGATCCACTTCCTGTAATTTCCTTTTGATGTGCTAAAAAATAATCTATTCTCGTTGCTAACAGCATTCCTCTTTCAATACCATATTGGCATTGTATAAACCTGTATTCATCAATCATGCTTTGATACGTAATACTCACCATACTCTGCCAAGCGGCCCATATACTGATTGTTGCCATCCCTATTAAGATAATCATGTAAGATATAAATCCCTCTTTATGATTATGCATCATCTTTTTTATATAGTTTTTCCAAATAGGTTGCATATGGTAATACTCCAGTTGTAACAATATACCTATGATTTCCACTTTCTATAAAATGTACATGCAATCGCTCCCAATAGGGCTGTATTTGAGAATACCACTGCATCGTAATCACTCCGCTTTTTTCTTGTTGAAAGACTACATTATCCAGCGGATATACCCATATACTGGCTACCTCAGGGCTAATTTCACTTTCTGTAATATCTTGTTTTTGACCATTCGATAGAATCGTCACTAAAGAATACTTATATAACCCCAATCTCCAATGATAGGGTGATCGCACTTCTAGCCCATGATTATGTAATGTAGGAACTACAGGGCTATAGCGAATGCGATTCATAACTTGTATCCTACTAAATCTAGCATCTAATAGTAATTCATGACGATGATGCAGCATATGTAGAGACTTAATTCCATGACTTATTAGTACTAAAAAGCAAGTTATAATAATAACAAGTAAAACACTAGCGATGAGACCTTCTACCAATATATACCCTGCATCTGAATTTGTTTTTATTTTCCTATGTATACTTGCAAATTTCATAGTGTAGCACCTATCTATAAGATTACTTTCCTAGCAAGTACGTAGTAAATCGATGTACTTCTTTTTCGTGTCGATATGCTACCACCGAGAGTATATAGAGTCCATTGCTTCCTTCCTCTATTGTTCTTTGAAAGGTATACGTTCCTACGGGCGGTGGGCTTTCTTCTATGGAACTATTGTTAACCCAAGCTGCTTTTCCTTCCTCCATATATAACGTCATAGCTTGCAATGTTCTATCTTCTTCCATTATATGGCTATATTCTTGAATGCTATGTATCATCAGCATACCTAGGAGAGAACAAAATACACTCATCACAAATAATGATACGAGTACATCCATATACAAAAAACCAGAACTAGATCTTCCTTTCAAAACCTTGATTCCTCCCATCGTATACGCCCCGATTGTTGTGCAAAAATATAAGTTCGTTTATATCGAATCTTGTCATCTACTAATGTCACTGTATAAATTTTGCCAATTCCTCGTGCCATCTCAAAAGTAATTGCGGGCCTATGTCCAGTAAACTCTAAGTGCATAGAATCTGGCAATGTATGATCCACTAATCCTTTTGTATCATTCATGTACCGATATGCATGTGATTCTAAAAGAATACGATTAACTCCTACACCATGCTGTAAATCTCCATATAATGTTGCTAACTGTATCCTCTTCATGTGAGCAAATAATAGCCGTCCCTCTCGATCAAACTCGGTATATTCTTTTCGAGCGCTCGTATTAAGTAATCCAACCATGCCGATAACAATAGATACTATCAGTAAATAAATGAGTATTTCTACTAACATGGCACCTCTACAAGAGTTAACCCTATCTTTCACGGTATCCACCTCATACTAGGATATATAACAAGGATCATAGTAGCGACACTAAAAGAAGGACCAAAGGGAATATAGATATGTTTTGAAGTTGTACAACGTACCAGACAGCTATAGATGATACCGATGATTGACGATAGCCCGCATAAGATAAGACAATCCAAAGAAGATAACCAGCAACTAATCGCCATAAGCCATTTTATGTCACCCCAACCAACACCACCACGGCTTATCCATCGTAAACACCACCATAATCCACCCATACAAAGTGCTCTCACTATGACTAAACTCATCTCTCCATATCCTATCCATTGGTAGACAAATCCACATATACAGATAAGTATCGCTCCCTCATCAGGGAGAATATAATACAGCTTATCGATGGTAGATCCCCAAAAGAGCGTTATTTCCAACATATGAAGTAATACCAATTGAGTGAGATTAGAGACCCATCCGAGTTCAAAGGCATATACTAGCGCTAATGTTCCTATTGTATGAGGAATAGTGATAATGCAAAACCATCCAATATGTTCTTTTATATAGTTCCAAGAGACAATGAGATAGAGGCTAAAAATCCCTAGAAGTTCAGCTACACCTCCAATAACATATTCCATGATTCCCTCTTCCTTCTACCAATTAATTTTCACTATCTGGTGCAGTAACAGCAATATGCTTTCCTTTACCACCTTCATTTTGAACACTTGTTACGGTATACTCCCCGCCTTTCGGTGTTTTCACATGTTCTGTTAAGTATCCTTCTTTATATAATGTGTCCACTGTTGGAACAGAATCTGTAGATTGTTCCATCATATACAACTGTGCTGCATTAGAGATGGTTGTAACATCTGATTTAATTTTTGCTTCCTTTGCTTTATTGGAAGCATTTAAAAATTGTGGCATTGCTAATGATGCTAAAATCGCAATAATAGCTACTACTACCATTAGCTCAACTAATGTAAAACCACCTTGTGAACGTTGTTTTTTGTTTAGTATTCGTTGACGAATTCTTTCCATATGTCCCCCTATTGAATCCCTGAAATTGAATTAAACATAGGTAACATCACTGCTACCACGAGTAAAGCGATAATGACGCCCATAATACTGAGCATAATAGGTTCTAGTAATTGTTCTCCTCGTTTCATTGTGCGATTCACGATTCCTTGGTAATACGTATGAATCTGTTCTAGCATACTTTCAATATCCCCAGTTTCTTCACCAATACGTAGCAAATCCCACACTAGTGGAGTTCCTAATTCCACGGTGCGTAATGACTCTGTAAACCCATGACCCTGGCATATTGTATCTTTCACTTGCTTCTGTAATGTAGTTGCCCATAGATTGCCCCAAAGTGATTCTGTCATCATTAGCATTTGTAGAATGGGAATACCACTGGCAATTAATAACTTCCAAAGTTGGCTCATTCGTACTAATGTAAAGGCAATAGCCCATTCTTTCTTTTGTATCCACCTCCACACATATCGATGCACCTTAGTTTTTATACTATCTAAATGGTATATATACCAGACGAGTAGCACCAACACTGTACAACAGCCTACTAATAATAAGCCATTATGCTGAAGCCATCTACCTCCAGAAAATAGCATAGCCGTAAATGGTGGTAGTGCTATATGCATAGTCATAAACACTGACTCAAATTGAGGTAAAATAAACCCTATCGCTACACCAATAAAAACCAACATTAAGATCAGCAAAAATGAAGGATACGTAATAGCCGATATAACTTGCTGCCGTAATCGATATTCTTCTTCATACATACAGTGAATCATCTCCAAGGCTTCTACAATAGCACCTGATGATTCCCCTGCTTCCAGTATAATGACTGCAATAGACGGACACCCATACTTAGCAATACTCTTAGATAGAGGCATACCTCTTTTCACATCTTCCCGAATATCTTGATAGGGAATTCCTGTTTGCGTAGTGTCCACAAGCATGTCTAATGCCTTTTTCAGGGATATACCAGCTCCTAATAACATGTGCAATCGGTAGGAAAATTGAATCATATGCTTATGTTTCCAACATCTTTGCTGTTTATTATCAGATATACGGTCAATTCGAATGGGTTTGATTCGTTGATACTCTAACGTGAGTAATACTTCTTCTTCTGAATCTCCCCATACTTTTCCTGACACAATTTTTGCTTCTGTGGTAAATCCCTCGTAGGTGTACCAACTCATACATCCCCCTAGTTATCCATTTACTTGCAGCACTGCATCCAACATTGGCAACGATCCATAGGTCTTTCTAAGCTCTGCTACCGCTATTTCCAACGTTTTCATAGGTCGTTGTGTTTCTTGTAATGATACAATCTGTGGCTCTTTCCTTTGTCGAATCAAATTCGCTACAGCTGGTGTATTAATTAAAATATCTCGAATGGGAATAAACCTTTCCTCTATAACAACTAGACGTTGACATATAACGGCTCGTAATATCTGTGAAAGTTGTGTTCGCACTTCTTCTTGCTGATGAGCGGGAAACATTGATATCATACGGTTTATCGACATAGTTGCACGCTGTGTATGCAAAGTAGCAAAAACAAGATGACCTGTTTCAGCCGCATGCAGCGCAGCTTCTAAAGTTTCCTTATCACGTACTTCTCCAATTAAAATCACATCTGGATCTTCTCGCAGTGCGTCCCGTATGCCATCCGCCATATGATGAAAGTGACTGTGTAATTCACGCTGATGGATAAGAGACTTCTTATGCTCTAGCACATATTCAATGGGATCCTCTAAAGTGATAATATGACGGTGCATAGTCTCATTAATATGCATTAAACAAGATGTCAGTGTATAGGATTTACCAGATCCAGTAGCTCCCGCAATAATCACCAAGCCTTCTTTAAAAGATGTAATCTTACGCAATAAATTACCTTCTTCTGATGTATCTAACCCAGCAGTTGGTGGATATAAAATTCGCAAAGTACCTCCCCAACCACATCTCCATCGAAATAGGTGAACGCGAATCCGATACCCTTCAAAAGTCATAGCCCCATCATAAGACATCATAGTATCTATAGGTCCCTCAGTTTGTTCACAGATAAACTCATCAATATCTTCCTCTGTCACCGTATAATCCGTAGCACATACATCCATACCTAATCTCCAATAAATAGAACCCCGTTGTATATGGATATCTGTGGCGCCTAATTGAATTGCATGTTCTATTATTAGATTCCATTTCACAATAATACCCCCACTCGACGCACTTCCTCCTTGGTTGTAACTCCTGCAGTAACTGCTTGAGATGCAGCTTCTTCTAAGGTACATACTACATGGTCCTCTATATGGTCCCACTGATGATTGTCCTTAGGAATAGACAAGAGTTCAAATAACCCACATCTTCCTCGATACGTTCCATCATGATACGTTCGAACTAAACGTTGAGAAATCGCTCCTATCAGAGTAGCTCGGATGATGTATTCTTCTACACCCATATCCACTAATCGTTCTATCACACCAGTAGCTCTATTGGTATGAATCGTAGACAGCACACGATGCCCGGTCAATGCGGCTTGTACAGCTAATTCTGCTGTTTCACGGTCTCGAATTTCTCCTACTACAATCGTATCGGGATCGTGTCTTAAAATAGATTTAAGCCCTTTACTAAACGTCATTCCTATTCCTGGATTAACTCCTATTTGTACTGCTTTCGGTACAATCCTTTCAACTGGGTGCTCTAGAGTAATAATTTGCTCTTCATCTCCATTTAATTCTTGTAAAAGAGCATACAAAGTAGAACTTTTACCAGATCCTGTTGGGCCACAGACTAATAATAGACCATGTGGCCTTGCTAACAATTGATACACTTCCTCTCTAACAGCATCAGGCATACCTAGTTCCTCTAGAGAGAGGATCTGTTCATCATGCCAAAATTTCACCATATACACCAGGTAGCGATGACATCCGTATTGTCCCAGATTTACCATCTTGATTCCATACATACCGCCCATCTTGTGGCAATCGTTTCTCGCTAATATCTAAGGAACTTAATAATTTCAAGCGATTAATAACTTGCTCACCTTCTGGCATGGGAATCGTATCAATGTGTTGTAATCTGCCATCAATACGAAATCTAACTTGTACACCTGTTTCTAATGTATCAAAATGCATATCACTAGCTCCACTTTCATAGGCCCCTTGAAAGAAATGATCTAGTTCAATTTCCACATGGTACATTCCATCACCTCCTTTACTCGTATAGTTACAATTCTTCTTATGCCATAAATACCCTTGCAAACACTCTTAACAGTCACTATTTCCTGACAATCAGCATTGACTAGTAGTACATGCTATAGAAAACACTTCCTAACATCATGACAATCTTCAAAATGTAATTCAAAGAAAAAAGCAGCCATAAGAATTAATCTTATGACTGCTAATACAGCACTATGTAGTTGTAATTATAGATTGGTATTCACTTATTTTGTATCAGTAAGCACAATGCGATCTGCCTCTGTCAATGTTGGTGGATGCGTATAATTATGATATAGCATAGTCCCTGTGATTGTCAGCACAATGCAAGCAACACCGCCAACTAACAGAAACTTTTTGCCATCAATATGTCTACGGTAGATACCTATACCTACCAATCCTAAAGCACCAATAAAGAGTATAGCTCCTAAGTATTGAACTAATTTTATATTTTTATCATGGTGGATGAGGAAATCAGC
>CAUSMY010000062.1:0-8186 GCA_963533015.1 uncultured Veillonella sp. | reverse complement strand
GAATACAATACATAAACGCCAAAGTTTAAATTCTTTCATGGTCTTTCCTCCTTTACTACATATTTGGGATGTCCCGTCCATCCCTACATTAAAAATTCCATGAGTCTTGCTTATCTATACTATATCACAATTGATAGTATTTCTCAATATAAATTTTTAAATATGTATTTCAAAGAATGAAAGTATTAGCTATTACCTATATTATCACTTATTATTATGATAATAGATATCATTTTAATCCTATTCATACTATAATAATACAATCTCTTGTATATGTTGGTGATATTCTTGCTATGCTTTATTATATGTGATTAGATATCCACGTTATGTTAAAACTATACATGCGCAACCATTTTTATAAAAAGACCGCAGTGCTTACTGATAACTAACATATAGAGCAGTTTTCAGCAGCCCTGCGGCTTTTCCCTTGCTTGTTAGCCTCCTGTAGTAATCACTCCCCTGATACTAACAAACTTGCTTATATTTTTTTAGAATTTGTATTCTACTTGCCCAAAGTATTTTGATGCTGGTGCCACTGCGCCATGGTAGATTTCCACTGGGCTACCTTTGAAAGCATATCCTACTTTAGCATTAATATTCTTATTAAATCTGTAGTTCATAGTAGCTACAAAACCTTTCCAGTTTTTGATATATCGAGCATCATAGACGGAAGATACTAAGATTGGACTATTTTGTCCTAGGTGGAAATATTGTAATCCTACTGTAGCATCACCATAAGTATACTTAGTGCCTACCATCCAAGCATTGCGCCCTTTTCCATCTCGAAGCACTGGCAACGCCATTTTATTATCTTCCCCTGCTGTACGCTTCGCATACTCCGCATTCCAACCAAAACGACCATGGTCACCAGACAGTGCCACACCATACACACGATGGGAGAATCCCTTGTGTGTACCGATGAAAGCTTGCGTCAATGCATCACTTGGCGTTGTATGAGAGTTCAATGCTACCATGTATACTTTACCAGAAATCTGTTTCGTAATCGGTGCTTGTACCTCTCCATATGTCATAATTTGTCCAATTTCTTTTGCATTCGATGTTAATTCTGTTGGATATCCATAGCCGATAGTAATCTTACCAGCACCTACTTTGGTAGAGCCTAAGATACCATCAAAATCACCTTCGAACACAAGACCATCGCCAACCATGGCACCTACACGACCCGCCATCACTTGGGATTTCCCGAAGCGATGCGCTACCCATGCACGATCTACCTCTACTTGTTTTTGCGTACCTGTACCGAACTCACTTTCTTGCGCCAAACGGATACCCACCTTTGTATTTTCGTTTACATCAGCTATAGCATTGATACGTACACGGTATGAGGTAGTAGATTGTTTTTTACCTTTTAAACCATATTGTTGCGATAAATTATAGATGTATTCTGGTACTTTCGGTCCTGCTTGATATGATTTATAAATTGATTCTATACCATCATAAACCACACTCAATTTTGCTTTATCCAATTTATCTTTATTGGGCTTTAATTGCTCGTAAGCCATCTTTGATGCTTCCAATACTGTTATATTGTCAGGGATATTAAATGTAAACCCTGGCACAGCCAGTCTAATTGCATTCTGAAACTTATTATATTGATCTTTAAATGCCGGCGTTACCATTACATTATGCGTTGCATAGGCTCCAACTAAAGTCGTCCCAGTTTGTACCTGTTTGCTATCAAGGCCTTTCAAAAATGCTGCTGATGCCTCATTTTTATCTAAATCACTAGATAAGTTAAGAACATCATCTTGACTGCCCAAAAACGCATTCATACCTAGCTTTCCAGCTCCATCAATAGTATCCCCAGAGAAGTGTACTTCATGCATACCTTTATTTAAAGTCATGTCTTTACCGTTCACCTTAATTTTAGTGTTATCAGCTGGTGCATTAAGGTAAATTCCATGCTCTTGTTGCCCTTCCACGCGAACACGCATGTCACCGGTAAAGCTAACATTTCCTACTTTTTGTTCTAGGTTATCCACACGAACCCCAAGATTGTGTAACTCTTCTGCGAACTCTTGTGCTAATTTATGCAACACCGCCTGTTGTTCCCCATTCATACGATCTTGCTGGTTCAATGCTTTTGCTACCATTTGCGCCATTTCAAAACGCGTAATGTTACTGTTGCCTTGGAATGTTCCATCAGGATACCCATTCACAACACCTTGTGATGCTAACTGCGCCACTGCTTGGTATGCCCAATCTTGTGGCGTTACATCTGTAAATGGATTCGCTCCTAATACTGTTGTCATACCCAACATAGTTGTTACCGCTAATGCAGCCATCGACTTTTTCATAATTATACCCCATCTCTGAATACAAACTATTACATAAACAGTGTGTAATCAAATGCGATAGATTACATTACACAGAATCCATATTTTCTGTATCATAATAATCTATCTCTTTTGATTTCATCTTTGTTTTTTATGTTATCATATGACATACTGTAAAATCAACACTTTTTATGATATAAATTTCTAACAACTATATGTAGAAACTATGATTATCTAATTCTTTTTAATACGTATCCTCACTCATACAGCTACATTCTAGCAATTCAATAGCAAAAAATCATCGAATTATTAATAATACACGAACTGCATTATTCCTTTTATAAGATTTTTTATGCAATCATGCATTCATATATTCATAAATTAATGTGCCTTAAAATCTACTCTGCCGTATATAAAAATTCAATACTCCCTCTCTAGCAGTCACTCCATTCAGAGATGCACAAAAAAGCTATTATTTAACCTCATACAATTAACTAATAGCTTTTAAATGTGAAATATAAATATGTGAATATTTTAGCGTTTAACTGTTTCGTTTATAGAATAGTAAATACCGTCACTTCTCTAGCACAGTTCAATCGCACTGGAAACCAATGTCCTGACCCTCGGCTTACATAAGCAAATAGTCCCTGTTCTTCGTAAAGTCCTTTCCAATACGGTTTATACACGGGCACTAGATTCATCCCCCATAGATTAATTTGTCCTCCATGGGTATGTCCAGACAATGTTAATGGGATATGTCTACGGAATGCTTCCGGGATAAAGTTCGGATGGTGCGCCAACAAGATAGGATATCCATGCTCTGGAATACCTTTCATTGCTTCATCTAAGGCACGAACATTTTCTCCTTGTACATCATCTTTAAAATGATAGTCCATGCCCACCAAGTACACGGGACGAGGTCCACCTAATATCTGCTGATGGCTGTTGCGATACATATGCATCTTAGTTTGGCTCAACCGCTTCCACACACGTTCCACATCCACACGGTATTCATGGTTACCTAAAATATAATCGATACCATCAGGGAAATCTTTTACACGGCTATCTAAATAGTCCGCCACCTCATCAAGGTATCCCAAATCATCGATTAAATCTCCGGTGATAACCAAACGATTTGGTTGTTCACTGGCAACGGCATCTATCATTTCTTTCAACTTATCCATGCCGATGAATGGCCCTATGTGAATATCGCTGAGTTGTCCAATTTTGTATCCTTTCAGTACCTCTGGTCTATCATTCAAAGCTAATTGTATCTTACGTAGTTGCAGTTCATTATTCCCTTGAAAGGCAGCCACTGATCCTGTCACACCCACCACAGCTGGTACCACCACTGCCGTACGTTTGAAAAAATTCCGCCGTGATATATCTACAGAATCATCACGACTACGAGACTTATTTGCTAAGTGCATGAGTCCATAAAAGATACCGAATACAGACAATATTCCAAAAGTAGCTACTAAGGCTACTACAAGACCATTCAATTCTGTTAAAAAAATCCGTCCTATGGTAAGTCCCATTCCATCATGAACAGTATACAGGAACCGCTGCAATAGAATCGTCCCTATACCAATACCAAGACCTACTAAGAGGCCTCGCTTAAGACCTTTGCCTTTGTTTATCTGTCTAAAAAGAGCTATTAAATATCCCACAATGGCCCCTAGTATGGACATGCCGAATACTAAAATGCCTGCTAATATATATATTCTCATCTATATCACTCCTCGGTATAGATTAACAAAGATCAATGAATTTACCATGAGGTCCTGCCCATGGCAACACGTGAAAAGCTTCTTTTCGACAAAGAATCCAATCTTCTTTAAGCGGGATAATCTGACCTTGTGCTACAGCTTGTTGCACTGCTTCATCACCTTCTAGCACAATTGTATTCGATGAATCTATGGCCACCTCTTTGGTTTCACCTCGATAGCCTTTCATCGTCCATTTACGATGGCTAAAAATATGGGTTACTTCCTTTGCCATAGGCCGTTCCATAGTGACGGTAACCCCAATGGATTGTAATCCCTCAATGAGTTCTACTTTGCGACTCTCTGCTGTGCCACCATCCACACTGGGAAACTCCCACATATTTTGCAGTAATCCCTCTTTGGGTCTTCGATGCAATAGGTAGTACCCATCTACTGTAGAAATAATTCCTACGTATAATTGGACAGATTGTACCTTTGTTTTCTTAATCCGTATCGGTAATTGTTGCTCTGTTCCTGCTGCTTTTGCTGCACAATCCTGCACTAATGGGCAAGACTCGCAACGAGGTGTTTTGGGAATACAAATAGAGGCACCGAAATCCATGAGGGCTTCATTGAAGTCGCCTGGTCGATCGTAGGGCATGGTCTCTTCTACCAATATGGTAATCGCTTTTTTTCCTACCGTGCCAAGAATATCTTCATGGATATTATATAAGCGAGCATAGACACGAAGTACATTCCCATCTACGGCAGGTTCACGAAGGTTATAGGCAATGGAAAGCACTGCCCCTGCTGTATAAGAACCTACACCTTTTAAAGATTCCATTTCTTTCCGTGTCCGTGGCACTTGGCCTCCATAGGTTTCTACAACTTCTTTCACACCTTGGTGCAAATTGCGAGCCCTAGAATAATACCCCAGTCCTTGCCAAGCTCTCACTACTGTATCTTCTTCGGCACTAGCTAAACTTTCTAAGGTTGGAAATTGCAATACCCAGTTTTCAAAATAAGGCCGCATGGCCTCAATTCGTGTTTGTTGGGACATAACTTCAGACACCCAAATACGATAGGGGTCTTTACTCTCACGCCAAGGCAAATCGCGCTTATGCACATCATACCAATCTAATAAATGCTGTGTCCATGCCACTTGGCTTTGCTGTTCTACTTGTTTCACTTCACATCCTCGTATATCCAAGCCGTCACACGGTCCACATCGTCACTCTCTAGGATTTCTTCTACAGCCATGAACTGCATGGATTCTATCGTACTATTATCTTCTTTGAAAGTAATAACACCTTTCAACTTCTCGCCACGCCAAATCCGTGGAATCCACTCTTCATCACCAGCCCACATATGGTCAAATGGCGTCTTCTCCAAGGTAAACCAGTTGGGCTCCATTTCTTCCGATTCCAGAGGAATACCTTGAAACTGTTCTACTATATATACATAACTAATATGGCTCAACTCAGGTGAATAAGGAAATTGAAAGTCCAATAGGCCCACAGCCTGTAAGTCTTCTTGCTTCACTAGCAAAGAGACTTCCTCAAACACTTCTCGCACAGCGCAAGCACGGAAACTTTCACCGTCCTCAATTTTACCGCCAAATCCATTATAATAACCGGCTCCAAAGCCGCGTTTTTTTCGTCCTAATAAAAATAAATCTTCCCGTTTTGGAAAACATAATGTTGTAGGTCTCATAATTCCTCCTATTCTTTTTTTATTATATCATGTTTCACACTTTCATAAACATCGTCCCCTATGATACTATAGTACTAGTGAGGTGAACCATGAAAGAACCATTAATTTTTGATATTGCTCTGGGACAAACAAAACCCGACAGCATGCACAATCGCGACGGGCACTGCCCATTTTGCGAGCCCTCGCAATTAACCGATATATTAGATACATCTGGGCCCATCATTTGGCTCATGAATAAATACCCTGTATTAGAACGCACATGGCCTACTGTTATCATTGAAACGCCACCCCATGTGCACACAGAATATTCTAAATTGCCCTTTGCAGATGCGGTACACATTTTAGAATTTAGCAGAGCCAAATGGGAACAGGTGAAAGCCGATCCTCGTTTTGCATCCGTCTTATTCTTTAAGAACTATGGCCCTATGTCTGGCGGATCTATTTATCACCCTCACAGCCAAATCATCGGTCTAGAGGACTATGATTACCGCAAAGATATTCATGTGGAACATTTTGTAGGATGGTCTATCCACGAAGAAGACGGCCTTAGAATCACCTTATCGAATCGTCCTATCAATGGATTTTTCGAGTTTAATATGTGCTTCGATCCACAGTTAGATACGCCTATCTTGGCCAAATACTTACAACGTATCTTACGCTACCTATTAGAAGGCTTTTCTAAATATGCGAAGTCTTATAATTTATTTTTCTACGATATTGGCGACGACTTTCACTATACAAAAATCGTACCACGTTATGTGACATCTCCTCTCGTCATCGGTTACGGGATACCACAAGTATGCCATGAGGAGCGAGCCTTAGAAGTCATTCGTCAAATCCAACCATATTTACACAATCCTTTGGAGGTTTAATGAAAGTTTTTGCCATTGGCGATTTACACCTATCTGGGCAACCACCAACAAAACCTATGACCATCTTTGGTCCCCACTGGGATAACCATTGGGAGCGCATCCAATCTCATTGGCGAGAACATATACAACCTGATGACCTAGTCTTTCTCGTAGGCGATATGTCCTGGGCTATGCGCCTCAAAGACGCTCAAATCGACCTAGATGCGATCTCTGCCTTGCCAGGCAACAAATTTATGATTCGTGGCAATCACGATTATTGGTGGACGAGCCTACAAAAAATGAATACCCTTATGGAGGGACGTATTACTTTTTTACAAGGTAGAGGTCTCTACCACAATGGCATCGCATTCGGTGGCACAAAAGGATATATCTATCCCCAAGACCCTTTCTTTAAAGAAGAAGAGGACCGTCATATTTATGAACGGGAATTAATGCGTACAAAAGCGGCCCTAGATGCTATGGAAACAGCCATTACTGAAAGTGGCGATAATCCATCTCAGGTAACACGCATACTGTTACTGCACTACCCACCAACCTTAGAAAATCATGCCAATGGATTTACAGACCTATTAGAACAGTACCATGTAGATCACTGCGTATTCGGTCATTTACATGACAAAACGTCCTTTCAAAAAGTACCCTCCCATTGGGGGCATACACAATTACACTTAGTCTCAGCCGATGCTGCTAATTTTATGATGAAGGAGATACCATGAGCCGTATCCACAAAGAACACTTGCAAGCAGGGTACATCTTTGGTGACCCTCATAACTCAGAATACCTATACCTACCAGCCGGAGAAGTTGGCTCTATCGACCCTCGATGCATATTCGAGCAAGGACCTACCAAAGAAGACCTTACCCTAGACGAAGCATGCCGTATCATCGATCGATATACACTAAAACCATGTAAACACCCTAGCCTAGGGAAACGGTCCTTTTAAGGTACCATCTACCTATATCGGTTGTACTATGTTTTGACAAATTTATTTATGTATATACTATGACAATATCATATGTCATTCATAATAGAATACCACCTATAATAAAATAAGTAGTCTTACGCGAAAAACTATGTTATACTAGACATAACAAAAGAAGAGCCATCAACGTGTCGTAGGCGTTAGGCTCATCTCAGAGTGTATAAATAGTGATGGAGCCTAACGTGTTAAGTACTTGCGATACTTATCTTTACGTTAGGCTTTTCACTTACATATTTAAGTAAGTTAAAAATGCTATCACTAACATTCCAAATTGTATTAGTAAACTAAAAAATTCGAATGGTGTCATAGTATCACCTCCTCCTATTACTTAGGAAGAGATGAACCCAACTCACGTTGATAGTTCTTCTATATGTATAGTATAGCACTTTTTACATATCGTTGATATATATTTAAAATGCGTATTAACAAAAATTCCTAAGGAACGCAGTTACGTGTAGAACACTAGTTGCGTTCCTTTTGTATCTGAATAAAGAAACGCAAAAAAAGCGTGGCATACTCCTGAACAAACCTACCGTAGGATCAGTTTGAGAAGGAGTGTGCCACGCTTTTCCCTTTACCTATTACTAATCAAAAAAACGCCACTAGTTTCATAACG
>CAUSMY010000061.1:0-8266 GCA_963533015.1 uncultured Veillonella sp. | reverse complement strand
GACTGAGAGCGTATACCTCCTTGATACACAATAGAGTCTGTACCTTGGATAGTTATATTCTCTACACTGGAAATCACTCCCTGTCCACGAAGATTGGTGACATTTGCCTCAATCTGTTTTCCTTGTAGATTCCCATCGTTGGTAAGGGTACCACTTTGTATTGTTACTGCTTCATCACCCACTAGGGTACCATGATTAGTAAACTCTTGGCTACGAATCTCTACTTCTTTGGCACTGTGAATGCTTGTAGGTTCTTCCTGTGAACCACCTTGTTCGATAGTGAGATTTCCTGCTGTATCAATATGTAATTTCCCCGCTATGGCATCCATGGAGCCACTGATATTCACACCTACACCAGCTTCTGTACCGATTAAAGAAATAGTATTTCCATACATACCACCAAGAGCCCCTACATCTAAGGCAACCCCTGTAGGTGTACTTTCACCAGATTCCTTAGCTGTTACAGTTCCATCCGCATAGTTCACTGTATTACGCCCTGTGATAGCTCGAATAGAATCTTGTGCCACCACATCTGCATTGATACGTATCGTCTTTGCTAATAAATCCACCTTTGAAATAGGCGTATATGAATTAGCTGCACTATGTTCTACGGGTACATTGATAGCTCCTGTTATATCAATGTTGCCCTTTTCAATGGCAAATTTTTCTAAATGACCATCTACCATGTGTGGGACACCTGTAGTAAGCGTGACTTTTGGTGTATTTATAAAATGAACACCCTTAATAGAAATCCCATTGGGATTTGCAATGACCACATCTGCTGGCTGTCCTGCCACTTCAAACGCTCCTGCTAGCTGTGAGGAAGATGTACCTACCACTTCATTGACAATAAGATTGGCAGAGTCTCGTAGGTTAGAGTTGGCACTAATACTGCCAATTTGAGTGCTAACCGTAGATACTGTAGAGTTGTTAAAGATAGCCCCCGTATCTGTAGAAAAGGACTCATACCGATTATGGGATACGCCATGGACGGGATTGGCAATCTGTATAACTGGGACAGACTGACTATTGTCCACCATTACCTCTTGACTAACAATTCCCTGCGCCGCATAAGTCCCTAACTGCAAAGACAATGTAATCCATAACGTTAAGAGTTCTTTTCGTTCTTTTTTCATGATCAATACCTCTATTACATAACGACCATATCCCAAAACCCTGATATGTTCTATACTTTCATCATATCATACATAAAAGAATTTTTGGAATATCTAATAGACATGTATACAAAATAAAGCCTATGCTCCATATACTTGGATCCATAGGCTTTATGCATGTCTCATATACTATATCGTATACGATTCACAATATAGGTATGACTTATTCAGATTTTTCTGCTTCTAATTTTTTAGCCTCTGCTCGTTCTTGTTTTGCTTCTTCTAAAGCTTCTTCTAAATCCACAGAATTTAAGATTTCTTTTAATTCTAAGATTTCTTCTAGACTTAATGTGACGCCTTTTGTCATTTGCACGTAATCTTCATCCCAAGCACGGATATCGAATTTAGGATTGTAACGTCCCCAGCTTGTGCATGTTAATTGTTTTTTCATGCCGTCTTTATTTTCAGACAATGTGCCTAGCACTTTATAGATCGAATAATTTACAACTCCCATGATTAGTCCTCCTCTACTTCCGTATTGACTTCTGTTGGTTCTGGTACAATGGCAGTGGCCAATCCCGCTAATGCATTGGCCCAGTTTGTTTCGGCTTGTGCTTTTTCTGCTTCATATTGTTCTAATGATGTGGTAAACGTTGTGGTAAATGTAGCTAACGCTTCTTCTTTCACAACTTGGCGACGGCAGCTACCCATTAATTGTAATAAGGCAGGTGTTGTAGTCACCATAGATGCTAAGGTACGCACCACTTGTTTTCCTTCTTCACTATTAAAATATGTATACCACAAGAATGGCGCACTTGGATGGTTAAAGTACCAATGATATTCTACTGTATCATCTTGTAAAATAGATTGCTCCATAGCCTCTTGTACAGCTGCATCTTCTGGAGATGCTCCTAATGGGATGCCATTTTTGCGTTCTAATGTAACAGATACATCGATACCTTTCATAGATACTTGTAAATAGTATCCTTCCAAAGCTTCAAACATGCGTTGCATATAGGTTGGAATGCGATAATCACCATGCATATATCCATCTTCACCCATGGTTGGATGTTTCGGATTCATGCTTACTTGTACGCCATATAGTGAAAGTCCATAATGAGCCAAACTAAATGTTTCCATGGATGCCAAAATTTCGTGAGGCAATGGAATAAAGTTCGTTTGTTTATACCCATTTTCAACGACTTCACAAATGGACAAGTCTACTTTTTTCACAGGTCCTAATCCATAACGGAACTCATAGGTTTGTAAAGGAGCCCATTCTCGAACCGCTTCTAAATGATTTTGTAGAATCATAAACTGTAAGGCTACTCGATTCATATTTAATTGATCTTGCACAGCAGACACTGGAATAAAGTATCGTACAGTACCTTTTTCGCTCACATTATTGACACGAGCTGCCATTTGTTCCATCGTTGTTACTGGCGCCGTAAACATACCAGAAGTAGCTGCTACAATGTGGTCAAAGATAACATCTTCTGGCCATTCATTGATAACAGGTGCTAGTGGGTATAAACTGCGGAATAGGTCGTAGCAACTTTCAGAAGCTGTATAGAAGAGCAAACGATCTGTTGGAAGTGTTTGCATAATTTCTTCTGCGATAGCTGAGTATTCCTCGAAATAGGCAAAGAGAATGATTCCCTCTGTATTCTTATGGAACTCGATAACTTCTTGCATCGGTACAGACCATTGGCGACCAGCAGACACACTTTCATAATAGCCAGTAGCACTGATAAAATCCATTAACTCTACACTAAAGGAAATGCCGTAAATTTCCTTAAACCCTGCTTCATCATACGGCAATGGTCCAAACATATCTACTGTGGATGTTTGAGCAAGCTCAAATAATTCTTTCGGTGTAATGCCCCACTCACGAACTTCACCGCTTTGCGTAATAATTTGATCTAATACTCTAAATCTTGCTATTTCTTGCACGATAGCAGGTCCTGTAATCCCCACTTTTGTAAAAGTCTCAATGAGACGTCTCATTTGTTCTGTCATATTATACCTTCCCCGCCGATTGGCATACATCATATAAAGGGCATTCGTCACATAATGGTTTGCGTGCTTTGCAAATCTTTCGGCCATGCCAGATCAGCCAATGATGTGCGGCACTCCAGTGTTCCATAGGAATTGCTTTTTTCCGTTTCTTTTCTACTTCGTCTGGCGTTTTACCCTTGGCTATACCTAACCGATTGGACACTCGGAACACATGAGTATCTACAGCAATGGCTGGCGTATCAAATAAAATGGATACTAATACATTAGCAGTCTTACGCCCTACCCCTGGCAATGTGACTAAGGTATCAAAATCTTGAGGTACCTCACTATTGTATTGTTCCACTAGAATCTTGCATGTTTCGTGAATATGTTTTGCCTTGGAACGGTATAGACCACAATCTTTAATTAATGCCTCTAACCCTGGAATCCCCAATTCATACATATCTTTTGGATCACTGTATTTAGGAAAGAGTCGTTTTGTGACAATATTGACTCGTTCGTCCGTACATTGTGCAGACAGCGCCACCGCCACTAGTAATTCAAAAGGTGTTGTGTACTCTAAGGCTGGTTTTGCATCATGGTAGACTTCTCCCAATATTCGTATTTGCTCTGCCTTAATGGCTTTTGTGATTCGCATCGGAGCCTTCTCCTCTAAGATGAAAAAACTATATAAACTGTGTTATAATATAAATCTATAATGAATATCATCGGTTAGATACTTTCATCTAACTTAGTATATAGAGTATCATACCATAAAGAAAGTCTAGTAACAAATAAGGAGATTATATATGACAGAACAAGAAAAAAAAGAAATGACCATGGAAGAAGCATTAACACGCATTAATGCGTTAGCAGCGAAAAAAAAATCTGGTCAAAACTTAACAGAAGAAGAACTGGCAGAAAAGAAAGATTTATATGAAGTCTATTTAGGATTCATCCGTGCTCAAGTGGTTCAACATTTAGAGTCCATCGAATTTGTAGATGCAGAACCTGATACAGATACAGTAGAAGTGGAACACCCAATATTTACGGAAGAAGCATTAATATGGCCCAGTACACAGAAAAAGATTTACATATTTTAGAAAAACCCTTTGTGGAAATCAGAAAAAAGGTAAAAATTCTACTGCGTATGGGCTGTTTATTATCTGAAAATGGAGCCAATGCGAACCAAATTTTTCGATATATGCGTCGTGCGGCCGCATATATGGGAATTCCAGCAGATTATCTTCATATCCATATTGCCTACTCTAATATTTTAATTAATATTCATAGTCCAGAAGATTGCTTTACATCCTTTAGAAAAGTCCAATACTTAGGAGCTAATATGGATATTATTTCCGCCATTAGTGTCTTAACTTGGACTGCATTACGTAATGAGTATACTCTTGATGAATTTTCCCAAGAACTGGAAGAGATTGCTAAAAAAGATCCTCCCTATTCAGATGCCACATCTGCCATCTTTGCAGGATTTGCCTGTGGTGCTTTTCCCATCTTATTTGGGGGTACTATTATCTCTGCATGGATTACAACAGTTTGTGCGCTATTAGGATTCATAGTGCAACTCACCTTAAAGCGTTTTCAAATCAATGGCTATATTGGCATTGCTTGTGCAGCCATGGTTTCCTCTGGACTCGCCTTTATATCTGGCTATGTATTTGATCTCTCCGATGTGATCTATGCTATGATTGCTTGCACATTGTTTATGGTTCCTGGCATTCCTCTCATTAATACCGTCGATGATTTGCTAAACAATTACATTTTGGCAGGCATATCTCGAGCTGTACATACGTTACTCATAGTGGGCAGTATGACTGTAGGGATTAGTATGGCACAATATTTTAATCATACCTATGACTTTACTCATCTGAGCATTGTACCAGATAGTATTTCTCCCGTCCTATTAGGAGCTGCCGTGGTCGGCGCTGCTGGCTATGCTGTCATGTTTTACACACCAAAGCGTTTATTACCTCTTATTGGTATAGGTGGCCTTATTGCTATTCTAGTGAAAAATACATTAATACTTCATTTAGAATTTTCAGTATTTGGCGCTACTTTCATCGCTGCCGCTATGGTGAGTTTATTCTCGTTGAAAGCTGCCCCTCACGGTAAAACATCTTCCAAGGTACTAGCGATTCCATCAGCGATTCCTCTTGTACCTGGCGTATTTATCTATCGATTCTTATATGCCATGTTACATATTAATTCGCTCACATCTGCAACCTTAGTCGAAGCCATTCAAAGTGGAGTCACCGCCATCCTAATCATCATATCTATCGGTGTAGGCGTTGCTATTCCTTCTATTCTAGCTGGTAAGATTTTGGATGCTAGAAAAGAGAAAAAACTAGAAAGTTTATTAGATAAACGATATACATAAGAAAAGCATGTATCTTTTGACATATGTCATTAAGATACATGCTTTTTCTATAACATATACAAAACCATATAGGACAAACAAAAAGGACTGCATCCAACATCCTTTTTGTGTATTATAGATGAGCTTCTACAGCTGCTTTTAATTCTTCTAATGGAATGAAACCAATTTTACGATCTACGATTTCACCATTTTTAAAGATAGCAAATGTAGGTAGAATTTCGATTTTGAAGAATTGAGCTAACTCAGGTTGTTCATCAGTGTTTACTTTTGTCAATGTCACTTTGTCGCCTAACCCAGCTGCCAATTCATCATATACTGGCATCATGCGAACACAGTATCCACACCATGGTGCCCAGAAATCCACTACTGTTACTTTGTCGTTCGTTGACACTACTTCTTTAAAATTTGCTGTTGTTACATCAATAATTGCGCTCATGAAAGCCTCCTATTAGATTTGAATCAATACACAATCTTGAATCACTTCAAGACCTAAATCCGTTGCTTTTTTGACTACTGCTGGTTTATCCGCACCTGGTTGTAACCAAACCGTCTTAACTCCTAACGCTTTACAACTATCAAGGGCTTCTAAACCCACTTTTTCTGGTACCACAAAGTCTACCACAGTAGGCACTACAGGCAAGTCCTGTAAGCTTGGATAGCATGGTACACCATCGATCGATGTAATATTAGGATTCACTGGATACACTGTATACCCTTTATTGACAAGATGTTTGAAAATCTTATATCCGAACTTATCGGTTCTTGTTGTGGCGCCTAAAACAGCCCACGTTTTTTCTTGGATCGCTGTTTCCATTGACATACGTATCACCTCATTACTGTACTATCATACCACAATATCGAAATTTGTCAATTTAATTATATCTTGGGCTAACACTTGTGGAGAAATCTTTATGCCTAGTAATTCATCAAGAGATATTTTTCCACACCTAGGTACATCACCAGGCTCTAAAATTCCTGTGGACAACGCCAACCAACCCCATATGTGCTCAGGAGATGCTCCCTGACTTTGTAAGTCACGTATAGTAATACTCTGTTGTCGTTTAGATAAACGATACCCTTCTTCATCGACTAGCATTGGGACATGTCCATATTGTAATCCAGACAATCCCATAGCATGGGCCAAGGCAATTTGATGTCCCGTAACAGGTAGTAAATCATTGCCTCGAATGACTTCCGTAACTCCCATATCATAATCATCAATAACTACCGCTAAATGATAGGCTATCATGCCATCCCACCGCTTCAATATAATATCATCGATTAACGATTGTACCTCATACTGGACACGACCTCTGTATATATCTATAAAGCTATTTTCTTCATTCGGCATATGAAATCGCCAGGAAGGAGGCCTCTCTCCAACAGTTGGTGTATTCGTAAAGCAATACCCATCATACACATGATGTGACTCCCCTTGGTGGGGAGCGCTACTAATTTCTTGTAACCGAGCTCGATTGCAATAGCATGGATACAAGCGCTGTTGCTGTTGCAATTCCATTACATATTGTTCATACACAGGTAATCGCTGCGATTGATACGTCGGCTCTCCATCCCAAGTGAACCCTAGCCAGGCTAAGTCTTCTAGTATATGTTCCGCATATATAGGCTTGGATCGTTGTGTATCTACATCTTCGATGCGAACGATGTATTCCCCACCTTGTCGCCGTGCAGACCAATAGGATAGAAATGCTACCCATATATTCCCTACATGCATATGTCCCGTAGGACTCGGTGCAAAACGGCCTTTCATAATCGCCTCCTAAGCCTCTTCGCTAAGTGTTTCCCAACGTTCATACAAAGCTTCTAATTTGTTTGTCGTAAGTGCTAGTTCCTCAGATAGACGTTCATAGTCAGACATACTGCCTTGTATTGATGGATCCTGTAATTGTACGGTGTACATCTTCACTGTCGCTTCATACCGCGCAATATCCGACTCCACCTTAGCTAGCTCTTTTTCTAACATATATGCATTGGTTTTCTTTTTCGGTGTGGTTACTACATCAGCATTACTTGCTTCCACAGAAGATGGTGCTTGCCCCGTGGATCTATTGTTTTCCTTCTCCAATGCTACGTAAGTGTCTGAAATTTGTGGTTTTCTAGATTGGCTATCACCACTCATTCGCTGCTCTTCTAACTTCTGAGCCGCTAATACAGAGCGTTCCAACAATTTTTCTTTATAGTATGAATAGTTTCCATGAAACTCTTCAATTCCACCAGCTTCTAATACAATAATTCGCTTCGCTACAGCATCTAATAAGTATCGGTCATGAGAGATAATCAGCAAAGTCCCTTCAAATTGTTGTAACGCTTGTTCTACTGTTTCTCTTGTAGGTATATCTAAATGGTTTGTAGGCTCGTCAAGAATTAAAAAATTACGCCCCTCTAAAAATAACTTTAAAAGAGCTACCCTAGCACGTTCACCACCGGATAAGTCCCCTACTAGTTTAAATACATCATCGCCTCTAAATTGGAATGCGCCTAATATACTGCGGGCCGATTCCTCTGACATATCGTAAGGTGACATCACTTCTTGTAAAACGGACCACGTAGGATGCAACTCTTCGTGTTCTTGTGAAAAGTATCCTGTCTGCACACGATTTCCTGTAGTGATAGAACCATCAATTGTATCAAGCTCCCCCATAATAGTTTTCACAAGCGTAGATTTACCGGCTCCATTTGCTCCAATTAAACCAACTACATCACCGCGACGCAAGGTTGTGGTGATATGCGTAGCTAC
>CAUSMY010000060.1:0-8373 GCA_963533015.1 uncultured Veillonella sp. | reverse complement strand
TGGTCACCAAGACTTCTCTGAAGATACATACCGCACCTTAATGGCAGCAGACAGTGCTGTCATGTTGATTGACGTTGCAAAAGGTGTGGAAGCGCAGACGAAAAAGTTATTTGCCGTTTGTAAAGAACGTGGGATTCCTATCTTTACCTTCGTCAACAAAATTGACCATTTCGGTCGCAACCCATTTGATTTAATGGAAGAAATTGAAAACTCTCTTGGCATCTGTGCTGTTCCTATGAACTGGCCTGTAGGTATCAATGGTGAATACCAAGGTGTGTACGACCGGGAAACGAACACTGTAGAACTGTTCGAAAAAGATGAATCCCATGGTCAAAAGAAACTGGCTTCTACAAAAGGTGATGTTCATGATCCAGTATTCCGTGACCTATTAGGGGAAGAGGTGCATCAATCCTTAATCGATGATATTGAACTTCTTGATGTGGCTGGCGATGCATTTGATTTAGAAAAAGTAAAAGCTGGTGAATTAACACCAATGTTCTTTGGTTCTGCTATGACAAACTTTGGGGTTAAACCATTCCTTGAAAAATTCTTGGAACTTGCACCAATGCCTGCTCCTCGTACAGCTCGTGAAGAAACAGTAGAACCTACGTCTGAAGACTTCTCTGCTTTCGTATTTAAAATCCAAGCCAACATGAATCCAAATCACCATGACCGCATTGTGTTTATGCGTATTTGTTCCGGTAAGTTTGAAAAAGGCATGAATGTACTTCACCAACAATCTGGTAAAACGTTGCGTTTGTCTCAACCGCAACAATTCCTAGCTACTGAGCGTACGATTATCGATGAAGCCTTCCCTGGCGATATTATCGGTGTCTTCGATGCTGGTACCATGGGTGTAGGTGATACTCTATGTGCAGCGAATCACAAAGTAACTTTCAGCGATTTCCCTGTATTCCCACCAGAGTTCTTTGCCCGCGTTACACCAAAAGATTCTATGAAGCGTAAACAGTTCCTAAAAGGCATGACGCAATTAGCACAAGAAGGGGCTGTACAAATCTTTGAACTACTATACTCTATGGACTCCTTTGTGGTGGGTGCTGTTGGTATGCTTCAATTTGAAGTACTACAATATCGTCTCAAGCATGAATATGGCGTCGATTTAGTCAATAATTCCCTACCATATGGTGTGGCTCGTTGGATCGATGGCGAGGTCGATGTAAACAGTCTTAAAGGTATGGATAACGCTATGATTGTAAAAGATAATCGTGGCCGCTTGGTTGTATTGATTTCTAACGAATGGCAAATGGGTTGGGTGGTAGAACGTAATCCAGATGTAACATTCTTGCACACGCCAAATATCGAAGCATAATTCTATATTGTAAATAATAAAAACCTAGACGATGTCACTTATCGTCTAGGTTTTTTAGTATACCAATGTATATACGCCATGAATACTAAGCGTATCTCATAGTACAGAACTATATGCAGAAACAGCTACTATCCTTCAACATGCATGATAGATATTGCTAAAACAATGGCAACAAATCCGCCAAGCCTTTCATGTTCCACTCTAGTAATGTATCATGAATCTTCCACAAGAATGCATTTTCCCATGGATAATGGAGGCGGATCCAGAAATTTTCAAATGGTGTATCATTGAAAAATACTGCTTCTCGTGGCAATTTATAGAGATCTTGCCCTGGCTCCACATTTCCAGCCTGTACCGTAAAGGCCATCCGGTATCCACTTTCTTGTGCTATTCTATCAATATCCTTATTCGCAAAGCCTCCTGGGTACGCTATATATCGAACTTGATGACCGATACGATCCTCTAAAATCGCTTTGGAGCTAATTAGTTCATCTCTTGCATTATCTAATGACATATCCCGCAAGTCTTTATGATTTACCGTATGGCTTTGAATATCAATGCCATTGGCTTGCATCTCTTTCAATTGAGGTAGATTCATAAATCTATTCTCACCAATAGAACTAGTAATCATAAACAAAGTAGCCTTAAAATTATATTCTTTTAAAATGGGAAAGGCCTCATTGTAATTATCTATGTATCCATCATCAAAGGTAATCAATACAGGTTTATCTGGCAACTCTTTACCATTCGTTACATATTCATATAAATCATCTAATGTAATCGTATGGTATCCCTCATCATGAAGATATTGCATTTGCTTTTTAAATTCTTCCGGAGGGACTACCAAAGAATGTCTGATACCTGAATCAACCCGATGATAATTTAACACAGGCACTCCTGTCGCCTTATAATCCAAAGAACGCTGGTATTGTATACCTAGATACAATCCAATGCATATCATACTACCTAATATAATCATTAGTGTTTTTTTCACAGTAACCTCGCATACTAGTACGTTTATAACTTTATATCCACATGGATCTTTCCAATACTCTTCAAAAAAAAGTACACGTACTATAGTACCATAGTTCGTCTAATTTATCAGTGTTTTTTTCATAAATTGTTCAAGATATCTTTATTACTATGACACAAGTAGTATTCTGCATGCAAATTGTTACTCATTCTGTACATCTATATCAATACGATACCATGATATAGATAGACAATATAGTATCTATTTTCTACTTCAATACATATATAAATGACTCTCAAGTATATCTATTTTGCAATCTATTTATTACAAAATGTAATTTATTTGTATCTGTGTATACATCATGCACTGCTTACTCATAACTATAAATGCTTTATTTTTCTACATTCTATAGAATTATTAATTGAGTTGTGCGCAATTTTATTGATACCCTATTATGGGACACCTTATGTTATCACTACATTAATGGCTATAAACCCGAAAAATAACATATGACGAGTGACTCTTTTTCATGCTATGATAGGACTATAAGTTTATTCTAATAAGATTCTTATACCAAAGGGGGTTATACTATGAAAGGTCTAATAGACTTGAGTTTAGTCAATGGAATCTGGACATTGAAACTGTCTATGATTCAAACGGTAGCCTTAGCTATTGTCACATTGTATTTAGGTGAATTTATTAAAAAACATTCCACCTTCTTACAACGTGTCAGCATGCCTGCACCTGCTGTAGGTGGTTTACCATTTGCATTTTTATGTGCCTTTTTATCCTATTATAAAGTTGTTAATATTGTCTTCGATGGTGCCTTGCAATCATTCTTGATGTTAGCTTTCTTTACTACTATCGGACTTATGGCAAGTCTTAACGTCTTAAAAAAAGGCGGCGTTGCCATTATCTTCTTCTGGATTGTGTGTACCATTTGGATTGTCTTCCAAAATGGTGCCGGCATCATGATTGCCAAAGCTATGGGCATTGAACCTATCTTTGGTATCATGGCAGGTTCTGTTTCCATGATGGGTGGACTTGGCACAGCAGGTGCATTCGGTCCTCACTTTGAAGAACTCACTGGCGTCCCTGGCGTAGCTTCTGCTGCGATTGCGGCCGCTACATTTGGTATGGTAGCTGGTACATTGCTTGGCGCTCCTGTAGGCGACCGTATCATCAAAATGCACAATGTCCCTACTCCTGTAGATCATCCTGAATTATTAGAAGCTGATGGTATCGATATTAACGAATCCGACTCTGAAAGTAAATTATTTGACTTACAATCCTTAATGCATGTCATCGCTTTCGTAGGTATCTCTCTAGGTCTTGGCACATTGGTGAGCGCCGCTCTATCTTCTGTATTTGGCCCATTACCAGCTTATATTGGTGCTATGATTGTTGGTGCTTGTATTCGTAACTATGCTGACTTTACTGGTCATATTACTATTAATAGTGCCGCTCTTGATGCTGTATCAAATGTATCTTTGAGTATCTTCGTTACTATGGCTATTAATAGTTTAAAATTAGCACAATTAGTAGATCTAGCCTTACCATTAATGGCTATCTTAGCTGCACAAATGGTGTTGATTACTATCTTTGCATATTTAATCTACTGGTTGTTCAAACGCAACTACGATTCTGTTATGTTAGGTGCTGGTGCTATTGGTTTTGGTCTAGGTGCTACACCAAATGCGTTGGTGAACATGTTATCCTTGGCTTCTAAATACGGCCCATCTCCAAAAGCATGGCTAGTTGTATCTTTAGTAGGTGCATTCCTTATCGACTTTACTAATGCATTCTTAATTACATTTATGGCGAAATTGATTTAATCAACTCGTGCTCATAAACTACCATAAACAAAAAAAGGATTCTACAACATCTGTTGTGGAATCCTTTTTCTATGCCGTCAATCTATCCGATCTTAATTCTGATTGTCGAAACTCTAGTACATAGTAAAAGGGGACAGCTAACGCTATCCCCTAATTTATACGGTACTTCTATACTGAGTATGTAAGCACTCTATATACTTAATTATCTTCTTGGTCCAATTCATACCAAGCATTACCGATGAGAGCAAATTCATCTAATGTAAATGTCTCTCCACGACGGGAGCCATCAATATTAACTTTTGCTAAAATTGCTTCAATTTTCTCCTTACAAAGACCTGTCGTCTTCATCGTATTGCTAAACGTTTTACGACGCTGTGCAAAGCCAGCTTTCACAGCACGGAAGAAGTAAGCCTCACTATGGACTTTCACAGGTGGCTCATTACGCAATGGACAGCAAATGACGGCACTTGTCACCTCAGGTGCTGGCAGAAATGCTTTCGGTGGTACATCCATAACAATATATGGATCTGTATAATATTGTACAGCCACTGATAAGGCGCCATACATTTTCGTGCCTGGTTTGGCAATCATGCGCTCTGCCACTTCTTTTTGCACCATCACAACTAATCGTTCGATAGGCAATTTAGACTCTAGCAAGGACATAATAATTGGCGTTGTAATATAGTATGGTAAATTCGCTACTACTTTGAATGGTTTATGGTCCATCAATTCAGGAATATTAACTTTCAATACGTCCCCATGAATAATGCGCACATTATCGTATGCCTCTAGAGTTGTGTCTAACACCTCTAACAAACGTCTATCTAGCTCTACAGAGGTAACGTTAGCCCCACTTTGGGCCAAGCCTTGCGTCAATGTTCCGATCCCAGGTCCTACCTCCAAGACAGCATCCCCTGCGTCAAGTTCTGCAGCCTGTACAATTTTATCCACCACTGTACGCTTAATCAAGAAATTCTGTCCTAATTTTTTACTCATTTGAATGCCAAATCGTTTGCATATATAATGCACAACCTCTGGACTTGCAATGACTGATTCTATCATGAATTCTCCTACTATTTGTTTTCGTCTTCTGAAAGAGCTGCAAAGAAAGCCTCTCTACTAATGCCATAATGATTTAACCGATATAAAAATTGCTTCCCATTGCCATACCCTATACCAAGTTTAGCACCTATACGAGCCCTCATAGCCGCGCTACTCGAACCTCCACTCAAATCGTATTGGACCAAATCCTGCATCGTAAACAACCCTGATGATTCCATAGATTCAATATGTAGTACCTCTAGTGCCTTACGTATAGACTCAGGGCTAGCTTGCTCAATTCCTATATCATCATTAGCATACGCTTCCTCTCGTGGCACAAATGCATGCTGAGCTAATGGAAAGCGCTTCGTTAAAAATCGACGAATCCGCTCACCAGCATAGTCCGGATCTGTCAAAATAATAATCCCTCGTTTTTCATACGCATCTTTAATACGGCTTAACACAGGCTTGCGCAAATTAAACCCTTCCGTCGCAATACACTCCACCTCTAAAGCTTGTTGCACCCGTTGAATATCTGATTTACCTTCTACCACCAAAACCTGTTTTAACATAAGACCAAGCTCCTTCACACCATTGTATTTTATCATTATACCATACATAGGATATATACGCATAATACACCACATTGCTATTCACAACACACAAATAATACCATCCTGAGGAATGCCGTTACAAGTAGTAGCCTTATGGCGATTTTTTAGAAATAAAAACTAAAGCCCGTAACATACTCCTGAACAAACCTACCGTAGGATCAGTTTGAGAAGGAGTGTGTTACGGGCTTTACCACCTTTGAAAACTATATAAACGTCATAGTTTGCATAGTGGAACAAGTAAGGACCTAAAGAACATACACCTCTACGGTACGTCTTCCAAATTGCATAGCTTCTCCGTAATCTTCCATGACAACATCGATTCGCGACCCTACAATATCACCACCTGTATCAGCAGCTAAAGCCTCTCCATACCCAGGAATGTATAACTTTGTTCCCAATGGAATCACATTAGGATCTACAGCCACTACACCGTGTTTTGCCTGTATACCAGAAGCTGTAATACCATCTCCACCACCATCAGTCGGAAGATATGCAGTTGCTTCCATTGTTAGCACTTGCTTGACCTGTCCATGAGATTTAGCCATTTCCATACTACTCACACCTGTACGGATAATTGTAGGTTTCATAGGGGTAATAATAGTTCGTCCTATTTCATGTACATGTGCAGGTTTTCCCTTTTCATAGGTGACTTCTTCATTCACTTCTTCTACCCCTTCTGAACCCGTTTGCGCTAATTCTTGGGTTCCTTCTGGTAATGTATCCACTTGTTCATATTGTACTGCGACAGGTATTTTTGCTTGCCGTGTTTCTATTTGTTTATGTTCCCAGCCCATTGAACTCCACATATATCCAATAACTATGAATACCACTAAAAGCAAAGCACCTGCTATAAAAAACTTGGTTCTCTTATTCTGTGTCAAAGTCTCTATCATTGATTACCTCCATGGGTGGCATTCTACCATAGGCGGATATTTTAAGTCAAACCAGAAGCTAAAAACAGCTCAACAAAGCCATTCTTTAATATTCCTCTATTTTCACCTTTACATTTATATATTGATTTTGTCTTCTGTATGAGTACATCTTTATTTGAATTATGACTTTATATATTATACTCAAGTATTATCAATTACATATCTTACTAGTATATATACTTCTATAATAGTTCCTAGATTGATTTACTTATACACAGCTCATTCCCTGTGTATAACTATATCCACAGATATATTAAGTATATCAATCTTTCTGTCATGGATTACTCTATCACTCTCTATTTCTTTCGTTTTTTTGATAATGCATAATTGATATGATACGCATTTTAGGAATAGGTATTTCTTAAAACTCATAGTATGTCTTTTCTAACTTTATAAAAAATAGCCACAAAATACACGAATTGTGTTATTTGTGGCTATATCTCTATGGACTAGCACTATTTATAACTCTAAAATAGGCTCCCATGTATTCACTTTTTCTGTAAACATTTCCCTATCATTTTTACATTGTTTCATAAAGAACGTCTGTGCCGATACTTTATGTTCCTTTTCTATCACTTTTCTGTACGACCCATCCACACGCATACTATGAGCTTTTTGATTGTCCTCTAAGTATAATTGGAGAATATACTTCAACGTTTCTTGCAACGCCTTATCCTCTACAGGAACCATCAATTCTACACGGTCATTCAAGTTCCTAGGCATCCAATCAGCGCTAGAAATATAGTATGGACTATCACTATGGTTTTTAAAGTATAAAATCCGATGATGTTCCAAGAATCGTCCTACAATAGATCTCACTGTAATATGATCGCTAACCCCTTCAATTCCAGGCCGCAATGTGCAGATGCCACGTACTATGAGGTCGATTTTAACTCCTTTACAAGAGGCTTCATAGAGTTTGGCAATGATATCTTTATCTAATAAAGAGTTCATCTTCGCTATAATATGCCCCTCTTTACCCGCTGCTACCGCTTGAATCTCCCCATCTATCAGATTCATCAAGGCAGTGCGGAAGGTCAAGGGCGCTACAATCAATCGTTGCCATTCTTGTGCTTCTGCATAGCCAGATATAGTATTAAAAAATAGAGAGCTATCATCGGCATAAGAGTCTCTACAAGTCAACAACCCACAATCGGTATAGAATCGTGCCGTCTTGCCATTGTAGTTACCGGTCGCAAAATGCATATATCTACGAAGGACTTCCCCTTCTTTTCGAACGACCATAGTAATCTTAGAATGTGTTTTTAACCCACGCAACCCATAAATTACATGACAACCCGCTTTTTCTAAACGCCGTGCCATAAGAATATTATTCTCTTCATCAAAGCGTGCTTTCACTTCCATCAATACTGTTACTTGCTTACCTAATTCTGCGGCTTTTACCAAGGAAGCTACAATAGGAGAATCACCACTGACACGATACAATGTTTGTTTAATTGCTAGGACATCCGGATCTATTGCCGCCCGAGCAATAAATTCTTCTACAATAGAAAAAGAATCAAATGGATGGTGCAACAACCTATCTTTCTCTCGGATGTAAGCAAAAATACTATGGGGATCTTTTCCCTTTACAAAGTCTAACTCTTTTGGATCAAATGGAGTATATCGTAAATGGTCATACCCCGGT
>CAUSMY010000059.1:0-8416 GCA_963533015.1 uncultured Veillonella sp. | reverse complement strand
CAACAGTTCTATTGAATTGCTTTTTCGAACACAGCCTTAATCAATGCTTTTGTTTGTTCGTAACTTTCACCTGGTTGTGCTTCATATTGTTTGTCCAAATCGAACCATAAATTTGGATAGTATTCATATGGATGTGTTTTGAACAATTCCACTGCATCTTGATCTTCTACCCAGTTAATTTTAATATCTTTGAAAGCAGGGTTTTCTGCTTGAAGTTCTTCAATAGCGTGGAATGCGTTAGCGCAATATGGACAATGATGTAAATGGAAGCCTAAAATTTCTTTCATGGTATACTCCTTTCATCGAATCGATCTATTATATCGAATTTATTCAATTACAAGGTTAGTATACCACAAGACAAATCATGTTACAACTATAACCCAGCTTGGTATGTCAAAATAGCAGTCCAAGACGTTTGTACCCAACTGGATACATCAAATGTAGTATGTAACACAATGACTAAAAACATAGCTCCTGTAATCACTGTTGTTGCTGTGCTGCTCAACATCGCATCAATTTGCTCTAACATAAGAACACATCCTCTCTCGTTCGCAATCCATATAACTAATGAGTTCCACGACTATCTATGAAATAGTCATATATTCTTTCAATCAATCATCCTATGATATATTCATATATACAAAGATATGAAACACTTTGTTACTTATGATATACTACTAGTATAGAGGAATTGAGAAAATTTACAAGAATCACTTTTTCTATTTTGTTATTTACAGAACATATATGAAAAAGTATCCAATATTGAACAAGTATCTCATTTTGTTTGATTTCTATGTGTAAGGAGGAATTATGGATAAACGACAAGTGAAAACTAGAAAGTCTATTTTTGATGCCTTTGTAAGGCTCTTAGAACATAAAAAGTACAACTCTATTATTGTGCAAGACATTATCGATGAAGCCTTGATTGGGCGCAGTACGTTTTATGCACACTTTGAAACGAAAGAGGATTTATTAGAAGCTCTATGTCAAGAACTATTCTCGCATATTATCGATACCGCTTCAGATTTTTCTCATGCCCACGGCTTGTATAAAAATAGCCACATCAAAGAGGCCATCTTCCTCCACATCTTGCAGCATTTAGAGGACAATGACAATAATATTTTAGGACTTCTTTCCTGTGAAAGTAACGAGCTCTTCCTTCGCCATTTCAAAAATAGCTTAAAAGAGCTCATCCAAAGTCACTTTTTAAACAACCAAACATGTCCACATAATAATATCCCTCATGATTTTATTTCTAACCATATTGCAGGATCCTTCGTGGAAATGGTCCTATGGTGGTTAGAAACAGATCGCCAATACTCTATCGAAGATATGTCACGATACTTTTACCATATTACAGAGCCGCTGATCTTAGAACATCAACATTAATCCAAACAACAAGGCGCTACCTTGAGCAAATTCGCTCATCGGTAGCGCCTTTTTTATAGGAATATCAACTGTATATGTTTTTAATTATCATTAAGATATTCTTTATGGCATATTGTTGTGCCGACTAGAATGTAAAACATCCATCTGCTATCGATTACGATACTTTGTAAAATAGCAACCTTCATCAGAAATATACTAGACCGACAAGGAAAACCGTTTTTTTGCCAATGGCAAGAACAATACTAAAATGATAGATTCTAATAGGTACGTGAGCACATAAGTGATCCACACGCCGTCATTACCGAATGGAGGGATCAGCAATTCTTGCATACCTACAAAGAAGACCACTGCAATGAACATCATATTCCGGATAGATGCAGTCTGACCAATGCCATTATACATACCATATAGTAATAAACCTACTGCTGCACAGATAGGATAGAGCAATAGATAATGGGAATATTCCAAGGCCATCGTGTAAATCTCTGGTACTGAGGTCATAACCATAATAGCATCATTACGGAATAATCCTAACACGACTTCTACAATCACCACGTACACGGCTAAACAGACTAAGGAAATTTTCAAGGTATCTTTCCACAGCACCAAGTCTCGTTTTCCAAAAGCTTTGCCTGTAAACACGCTAACTCCATTGGCCTGTCCATCTGTGAAGTATGCCATGATGAAGATAATCTCCAAGATGACTGCATTCGTGGCTAACACATCACTGCCCATAGCACTGCCTGCTTTGGCAAACAAGTTGTTTATGGTCAATAAACAGAATGTCCGAAGCATAAGGTCTGTATTGACTTTCATAATAGATAGGAATGGTTTCACCTGTTTCAGCGTAGCCCATATCTGTTGCGTTAGATCTAACCGTTCACGCACCAAATACATAGCGCCTAGCCCTACTAAAGACGCATAGATTTGGGAAATCAAAGATGCCCAAGCGACCCCTTTCACACCAAAGTTAAAACCAAATACAAAGAGGAAGGACAAAGCAATATTCAGCAAATTCATAGAGATTTGCATAATCATGGTGGCGCGTATCATCATCTGTCCCATAAGCCATCCTAATGTTACATAGTTGACCAGCACGAAAGGAGCTCCCCAGATTAAAATATCTGTATAGTCCGTCATCAGGGCAATCACCTCTGGGTCTGGATGCATAAAGCTTGCATAGTAATCAAATATCCATGGATAGCCAATGATAAAGGCTGCGCTTATGAGTAAGGCAATGATAAGAGGTCGGAAGAAACTAAGTGATGTGCTTTCCTTCGATTGTTCTCCCAAAGCCTGTGCAGAAAATACAGTGGTTGCTACCCGCAAGAATCCAAAAAGCCAATACATATTGTTAAATAAGATAACTCCTAGGGCTACAGCTGCAATGTACATTGCATTATCCATATGCCCCATAATCGCAGTATTCACAGCGCCTAATAAAGGTTGAGTCACCGTAGAAATCATAAATGGAATCGTCACTTTTAAATAGTCTTTATAGGTCAATCGTTCTTCCATAGTACCCTCATAAAAAAGAGGAGCCCCTTACGGCGCTCCCCTTGAAACATTCTATTCATACACCTTTTGATGCAATCATTATATCAAAAAGTATTCATGTTTAACAAATATCCATTATTCATAGATTTTGTACTACTTTGCAAAACAATCTATTCAGTTGTTGAATATTGCTATCGCCAACTGATTACCGTTCTAAGTTATAAACGGCACTCAATAATTGTTTTGTATATGGATGCTGCGCTTCTGCTAAGGCATCTCCACTGAGGCGTTCTACTACTTCCCCTTTATACATAACCACAACTTTGTGGCAGAATAAATGGACTAATGCCAAATCATGGCAAATAAATAGGTAGGTAATGCCTTTTTCTTTTTGTAACCGCACCAATAGCTCGATGATTGTATCTTGTACAGATACATCTAGAGCACTCGTGGCTTCATCACAAACGATAATTTCTGGTTCTAATGCTAGGGCTCTAGCAATCGCCACACGTTGCCGTTGTCCACCACTCATATTGTTCGGATAGCGACCAGCAAAGTCTTCTGGTAGGTCTACCATTTGTAACAACTCTTTAGCTTTTGCATCCACATCAGCTTTATTGATTAATCCAAAATTACGCAACGGTTCACAGATGATATCACGTACTTTCATCTTCGGATTAAAGGCAGCTGTTGGATCTTGGAATACCATTTGAATATGACGATAATTTTGGCGTTTTTCTTCGCCTTTTAATTTTGTAATATCCTTGCCGCGAAACATAACCGATCCAGAAGTAGGTTCATGCATGTTCATGATCGTTTTTACCAACGTAGATTTACCACAACCAGATTCGCCTACGATAGCTAGGGTTTTCCCCTTTTCCACATCGATAGAAATACCATTACAAGCACGCAAGGTGGTCCCATCAGCAAGAGGAAATTCTTTCACAATATCTTGAATTTGCATAATGATATCAGACATAGCGTTTCCCTCCAATTTCTGGCACCGCATTAAGCAATTGTTTTGTATACTCCGCTTGCGGATTGCGAATCACTTCTTCTGCCGAACCATACTCTACGACAGCCCCTTGCTTCATGACCACAATTTTATCAGACATGTGCGCCGCTACACCGATATTATGAGTTACGATAATCATAGACGTTTTATCTTCACGATTGATGCGCAATAATTCTTCTACAATTTGTGCTTGTGTCGTTACATCTAGGGCCGATGTTGGTTCATCCCCCAACAATAGTTTAGGCGAGAAAGTGATAGCCATAGCAATCCCTACACGTTGGCGCATACCGCCACTAAGTTCAAATGGATAGGATTTCATAATCGCCTCAGGATGTGGCAAGTTTGTCCGCGCCAACATCTCAATCGCTTTTGCCTCAGCTTCTTGTTTCGACATAGCACTATGCAATTGAATAAACTCTACAAATTGTTTTCCAATAGTTTGAATTGGATTCATCATATTGCCACTGTCTTGGAAAATCATAGCAATGTGATTGCCTCGTAAATTTAACCAATCTTTGGTAGAAAAGGCCAGTAGATCTTGTCCATCAAAGGTGATGCTGCCTTCTGATACCCGACCTGTATTAGGCAATACGCCAAGCAGTGCACGGATGACTGTTGTTTTGCCACTACCAGACTCCCCAACGATGGAAACAATCTCTCCCTCTTCCAAGGTCAAGTTCACCCCAGAAATCGTCGGCTTCGGGTTATTTCCATAGGTAACTGCTAAATTTTTAATATCAAGTAACATATATATCCTTTCTACTTAGTTCTTAGTGATGCTAGTGAAAGTTACTATTTCATACATACAACAAGGGGAGGCAAGTTGCCTCCCGATTGTTGCGGACATCTGCAAAGGATTATTTTGCTGGTTTAATATCTTTAGTCAACCAGTAGTAGTCTGTTGGGTACATCACTACATTAGTTAACCATGTATTATTCACAATGTTTGTTTTAGGATATCCTAAGAACAATGCTGCACCATCATTCAATAAGATTTGTTGTGCTTCGATGATTAAGCTTTGACGTTTAGATTTATCAAATTCAACAGCTAATTGATCCATAATTTCATCGAATTTAGGGTTGCTGTAACCAGAACCATTTTGAGGATTTTCACCGTTCAAGTTAGTTTTCCAGTACCATTTCAAGAAGATTTCTGGGTCACCAGTGTTCGCTGTTACGATGTTGGAAATCAATAAATCATAGTCGCCATCGATACCCATTTTATCGATCAAGTTATAGTCAACAGATTCAATATTTACTTTAATACCGATTTTTTTCATGTCGGATTGTACCGCTTCTGCATAGATTGGAAGCTCTTGACGGCTATTGTATACTACAAAGCGCACTTCTAAGTTTTTACCGTCTTTATCTACGAAACCGTCTCCATCAGTATCTTTCCAGCCTGCTTCTGCCAACAATTGTTTGGACCGTTCAGGATTGTATGCATTAGGATCTTTCAAGCTATCAAATCCATAATCCAAGCTTGGTGGAATTGGAGCTTTACCAGGAATGAATGTACCTTTTAACAATACTTCATTGTAGGATTTACGGTCAGTACCGCTGATGAAGGCAGCACGAACTTTTTCGTCACCTAATACACCTTTTTGGTTAATACGAGCTAATACTGTACGTAAAGATGCGATTTCATCTACTTTAAATTTGCTGTCATTACGCATAGTTTCAAGGTCGCCAGGGCCAATGTTAACTGCGAAGTCTACATCACCATTTTGTAATGCCAACGCACGGGTTGTAGGGTCATCGATAGATGGGATTTCTACTGTTTTGAAAGGAACTTCCCCATCCCAGTAATTTTCGTTAGCTTCTACCACAGCTTTTTCTTTTGTGAAGGATTTCACTTTATACGGGCCAGTACCAATAGGGCCTTCTTTCGCAAAGTCACGGCCAGCTTTTTCAGCAGATACATCTACGATGATAAATAATGGGTCAGCCAAGAAACCAGGTACATTTGGATATGCTTTATCAGTAGTGATGATCAAGTTTTGACCTTCTGCTTTGATATCTGTGTATTTGAAGAATGTAGCGGCACGTTTATTTTTCTCAAAGGCACGCTCAATGGATTCTTTTACCGCTTCAGCAGTTACTTTATTGCCATTAGAGAATTTTGCTTTGTCGCTAATTTTGAAAGTCCAAGTCAATTTATCTGCAGATACAGACCAGCTTTCCGCTAACCATGGTTGTGTATTCATCTTTTCATCGAATTTAGCCAATGTTTCGCCAATACCGTAACGCATAACTACCCAACCGAAATAGTTTTGTGTTGGCTCCAATGTGTCTGCAAAGTTTGTAACACCAAATTTCACTACACTTTTGTCAGCAGGTCCCGCATTGTCGCTACCACAACCTGCAATCACGCCAAGAGCAGCTACTGCCATAACACCAAATGTAGCATTACGAAGCCATTTTTTCCAACTTTGTTTCATCTTAAGTTCCTTTCTACAAAACTTACTATTAACGCATTAATGTGAATCTGTACTACGTGGATCTAAGATATCCCGCAGCGAATCGCCCCATAAGTTAAAAATTGTTACGACAATAAAAATTGCCATACCTGGATATAACATCAATTCTGGTGACGATAAAATATATTGACGGTTCTCATTCAGCATTAAGCCCCATTCTGGTGTTGGTGGCTGTGCCCCAAAGCCCAAGAAGGAAAGACCCGCAATCTCCATCATCATAGTACCAATGTCCATGGCCCCTGTAATAACAATCAAAGGCAAGACATTCGGTAATATATGGCGCCATAAAATCATGAATTGTTTTGTACCATTCACTCTGGCTGCCGCAATAAAATCATTATGGCGAAGTTTAATCACTGCAGAACGAATCATTCGTGCGTATTTCGCCCAGCTTACCACCACTAGAGCCAAAATCGCATTGATGGCGCTACCACCCATAATACCAGCAATAGCAATAGCCAGTACCACACCGGGGAAAGATAACATAATATCTGTAAAGCGCATCAATACTAATTCTACTTTACCTCCAAAGAATCCAGACAAAATTCCTACTACAGTACCAACAATGGCTGTCAAGATAACAAGGATGATAGCCATGAACAAGGAAGTTTGTGTACCGTAAATAATACGAGAGAATGTATCACGTCCTAATTTATCCGTCCCCATCAAATGATCGGCAGAAGGCTTTAAGAAGGCCTTTGACATATCTGCACTAAAGACATCATGAGGAGTGATATAAGGAGCAAATATAGCAATTCCTACTACAATAGCCACTAAGAGGGAGTAGAAAGAAAAGCGTTTGTGTTGCAAAATAAATTCTTTCATCTTATCCCCTCGCTTTCAATCGTGGATCTAATATAGAGTAGGACAAATCTACCAAGAAGTTGATAGCTGTATAGATAAGAGCTACCCACAATACGAAGCCTTCAATCAACGGATAGTCACGCATAGCAATGGCATAAACCGCCATTTTACCCATGCCAGGCCAAGAGAATACAATTTCAATAACCGCAGCCCCTGCCAAGAGCCAACCGATACCCATACCCATGATCGTTATCAATGGCAATAAGGCATTCGGTAATACATGTTTCCAAAGAATTTGTGATTCACTCATGCCACGAGCACGAGCACCCATCACATAATCTTGATGCAATTCTTCAATAATGACAGTCCGTACTTGACGTGTGAATTTAGCTGCCATTACAAAAGATAATGTAATCGCTGGCAAAATTAAGGCTTTAAAGCTAATCACAGACGTAGCAATCGGTACCCAGTGTAATTTTAAACCGAAAATGTACAGTAAAATCATCCCTAACCAGAAACTTGGCATCGATACATTCACAAAGGCAAAGAATCGAATAATAAAATCTGGTAGTTTATTCGCTTTCACCGCCGAATAAATCCCCATTGGTATGGAAATGAGCACATTCAGTATAAAGGCTGATACTGCTAATAGTGCCGTCGCCCCCAAACCTTCCGATAATTTTTCTGTAACAGCTTTTTTACCAGAATAAGAGGTCCCTAAATCACCTTGTACAGCGCCTGCTACCCAGCGTACATACTGTTCCATAAATGGTCGATCTAGACCCATTTCTTTTCTTGTAGCATCAATCATTTCCTGTGACACAATGGTGTCCCCTGCTTCCAATACCATCAAGGCTGGATCCCCAGGAGCAATGTAGGTCAAGCAAAATGTCAAAAATGTAACACCGATCAATGTAATCAGTAATTGTGACATCTTACTTACTATGGTTTTCAATCATCCACATCCTTTCCTCAACGTTAATGAGCATATGTCTATATTTGCAACAAAGCCTTAAAAAGAAAAACCACCCTTTGGGTGGATTACATAAAGTTAGCAAGGGCTACAGCTTAGACAATCTTGCTCCATCTTGCCCATAACCCTATATAACTTTTAATAATATCTTCCCCAAATTTTCTTCCCTTCTCAAGGTCTTATAGCCAAATATCTACGCCCAACTATATTATAGATATTACATAAATATGTTAATTTCTTTTATCAAGATTGTCAAAT
>CAUSMY010000058.1:0-8488 GCA_963533015.1 uncultured Veillonella sp. | reverse complement strand
AGTAAAAGTGAAACTAAGTTATTTGTATCTATGTACATATTTTGAATATATATGTATTTAATAGTTTATATAAAATTATTGTCAGTATTTTATAAAACTTGATAATCCTGTAATACCAATGATATACGATGAAAGAAGGGATGCTATATATGGAACATGAAACAACAAAAAATACTATAGGACCTGCCTTTCGATATGGTTTTCTTAAAACAACACCGTTATTATTTGGCTTTTTATTTTTAGGTCTATCCTATGGTATCTATATGTACTCCATGGGATTTTCCTGGGGCTATACATTGGCATTGAGTGCTTTGATTTATGCAGGGTCTATGGAATTTGTAACCGTAGCTATGTTACTATCTCCCTTTGATCCAGTGAGTGCCTTTTTGATAACACTCATGGTCAATGGGCGTCATATATTTTATGGAATTTCTATGTTAACTATATATAGGCATATGGGATGGCTAACACCATATCTTATATTTGGAATGACGGATGAAAGTTTTTCCATTAACTATACATCACAAATTCCTGCTGAAATTTCCAAGAAATGGTGTTATTTTTTTGTAACTCTATTGAATCAGTTATATTGGGTTATCGGTTCTGTCATAGGTAATCTTTTTGCATCTGTGTTATCTTTTAATGCGAAAGGATTAGAATTTGTACTGACTGCACTTTTTATTGTATTGGCTTTGGAGCAATATAAAATGCAACGAAACTTGATTAGCTCTGGTATAGGATTAGTGATTCCTGGTATTGCTTTATTAGTATTTGGTAGTGAACACTTTATGATTCCCGCTATGATTGGTATAGTGGTGATGCTAAGTCTGTTACGTAACACAATGGAGGGAGAGCAATGACTTTTACAGAACAAATTATAACCATTGCCATTGTTGTACTAGGCACCATGGCAACACGATTTTTACCATTTATCATATTTAACTCGAAAACGAAAACACCTGCTTATGTGCAGTATTTAGGGAAAGTATTGCCATCGGCGACGATGAGTTTGCTGGTTGTATTTTCTTTACGACATGTGGACTTATCTGGTGTGTATCATGGAATGCCGGACATGATCGCCGTAGCTGTGACGGTATTACTCCATTTGTGGAAGGGCAATATGTTTCTATCCATTGGGGGCGGAACGATTCTATATATGGTAATGGTGCAACAGGTGTTTATTTAGTAGTACCTTCGTATCATTAGAAATATCATTAGTTGGGATAGTTATACTATATTGGCAGTGTTACTATATGAGCAGGGTATCATCGTTATAGTATGTAAATGCAGTTTATAAAAATAGCTTAAATTGAAATAGAGGAAAATTGATCAAAACATCAACTTTCCTCTATTTTTTATATTTTAATAAGTAAATGAATATATAGGATATTTTTATTATAGTTATTGTATGGTATAACGCTCGCATAGAAGGAACTATTATAAATATGATATAATACGAATGATAAGGTTTAAATCATATCAATATGAGAATAAAGGAGACACCTATGATTATTACAACAACGATGCAAATTGAAGGCCAACCAATTAAAGAATATAAAGGAATCGTCTTTGGAGAAGTTGTAGAAGGTCGTAACTTTGTAAAAGACTTTTTTTCCTCCATTCGAGATGTTGTAGGAGGTCGTAGCAATAGTTATGAATCATCTTTAGCTAGCGCTCGTGAGGCATCTTTAAAAGAAATGAGTAAACGTGCAAAAGACATGGGAGCTAATGCGATTGTGGGTGTATCTGTGAGTTATGAAACATTGGGTGAAACGAATGGTATGCTCATGGTAACATGTACAGGAACAGCGGTTGTTATTTAGTATGTATTAGAGTTACTTTTACAAATAGCAACCAAGTATTATATAAGAATGTAGAAGTATTTCAATATATTTTTTAAGTATTGAAATATAATTTAGTAAAAATAGATATTAAGTATTGTACTAGAATACATAACTATTCAAAGTTAGTAGATGATTAGTTAGATACATGTAGTATAGTTTTATAGATAGAAATCGATAAGGAGAGATAGAATCAGTGGGCAGTGACATAGGTATAGAAATTTTAATTGTAGTCATACTCATCATTTTGAATGGTCTATTTTCCATGACGGAATTAGCCATTATCAATGCTCGTAAAGGGTTATTAGAAGAAAAGGCGGAAGCAGGGAATCGTGGAGCTCGCATGGCGATCAAGTTAGCGGAAGATCCGAATGAAATGTTTTCCACCATACAAATTGGTATTACTTTGATTAGTATCGTCACTGGTTTGTATTCGGGAGCTACCTTTTCCGATCCTATGGCGACATATATCAAAGAACATATACTGTGGCTAGCTGATTATGCAGATACGGTGAGTCCTATTTTCATCGTATCTTTAACAACCTATTTATCCTTAGTCATAGGGGAATTAGTGCCGAAACGGTTGGCCTATAATTCGCCAGAATCCATCGCCATTATGATGGCCATCCCTATGAAATACTTCGCCACTATCACAAAACCATTTGTGGCACTTCTCAGTATATCTACGACGATGCTACTGAAAGTATTAGGCGTCAAACACAAGGAAGAAGCACCGGTGACGGAATCGGAAATCAATAAAATGCTTGTACAAGGTGTGGAACTAGGCGCTTATGAAGAAGAAGAACCAGTGTTAGTAGAAAATATTTTCCGCTTAGCTGACCTCGATGCCAGCGATATTATGACACCTCGTACGCAGTTGACGTGGATTGATATCAATGCTAGTGATGAGGACATCCTAGAAACCATTATGGAATGCAACGAACATCGCATTCCAGTAGGTGACGATTCCTTAGATGAGTTGAAAGGCTTAGTGTCTTCCGTAGATGTGTTGGCACAACAAATGAAAGAAAGCCATCGTCCGATGAAAGATATTCTGGCCTATTGCATGCGTAAACCCGTGCTCGTACCAGAATCCTTGTCCTTGATGAAAGTATTATCTACTTTCAGAGAAGAAGGTACCCATGAAGCCATTGTGTTAGACGAATATGGTGGCATGAGCGGGATGATTACGTTCCACGATATTATGGAAGAAATCGTGGGATTGATGCCATCTGGGGAAGAGGAAAAGAAAGAAGAAGAAAATCGCATCGTTCAACGGGACGATGGGTCCTACCTAATAGATGGACTTATCAGCATTGAAGAACTGAAAGAATACTTCGAAGTGGATGAACTATTGCCAGGCGAAGAAGACGATCTGTATAAAACATTAGGGGGATTCGTGACCTACTTAATCGGTCGCATTCCAAAAGAAGCTAATCGCTGTCACTACGGGCCATTGCAATTTGAAGTCATGGATATGGATAACACACGAGTGGATAAAGTGATGGTGACACGTAAAGTAGAGGCGGAAAGTAGTTCAGACTAGAATTATGTATTTTAGATGAATCTATAAATAGATTGCAAATCCTAATATGTAATGATTTTTAGAGATTTATTCTATGGAATAGAATGATTATTGGATAAAAAATATAAATAAAACAGAGGAAAGTTGATGATATAGTACAACTTTCCTCTGTTTTATTCTATTCATAATGTGTCCATAAACTAATTATTTTAACAACTTTTTCTTCCTCAAAGACCTCATACACAAGTCGGTGTTGGATATTAATGCGACGTGAATATAATCCTTCTAAATCGCCCACCAATTTTTCATACCTTGGCGGTGTTTGATAGGGATTGACTTTAATAATTTCTAGTAATGCCTTTGCTTTTGTATCAAGTTTTGCAGATTTTAACTTAGGTATATCTTTCACAGCAGATTTTGTATAAGTTAACGTATACATTACCAAATAACCTCTTCTTCTGAAATACATTCGGATAATGGAGTGTTTTTTCCTTCTAGTAAAATTTCTTTTATACTAGGTTTGGATGTTAAATATAAAGTTTCTAACAAGGATAAATAATCATCTTCGCTTAATAGGACGGCATTACCATCTTTAGTACTGATGCTGAGTGGTTCATTGTATTTAATAGTCTGTGTTAAATACTCAAAAATATTTTTTCTAAAATTTGTAATATTAATAATTGCCATGTGTATCACCTCTTTATGTACATTATAATGTACGTAAATATAAAAAGCAATGGTATAGATATTGAAAGTATCGTAATCATTTGGAGTAAACTGCAATAGAATTAGAAGTATCTATATTGCCACTACTTGGAAAGATACGATATAATAGGAACAGAATACATCAAAGTATGAGTATAGTATACATCGTAACTTATGTTAGTCATGAAAGAGGGTACACCATGGAATGGGTATATTTAGCAATTCATTATGGAGATAATGAGCGCGGTCATATTGCGTATAACAAAGAAACAAAAGAATGCCAAGTGGTATTAGACGATGCAACTTGGAAAGAGAAAGTAGAATCCTATTTGCAAACAGAACAAACAGTCATGCATGCTACAGGATTGAATACATATGATGAGTTGACAGTGCAACCATTGGAGTCCTATGAGTATTTAAAATTAGCATTAACTCGTATGTGGAACAAAAATGGCGTGCAAGTTGACTGGGGGATTCCAGTAGAAGTAGATGGTCAATTATACTTTGCTGAATAAGCACGATTATATAGTGGATATGTATTGTAAGCCACATGGTGGCTAGTGTACACTGAAAGTATCATCGTAATAGAATATTTAACATACATAGTATGTGAAAGCCTATAGAACAGTCGAATTGTTCTATAGGCTTATTGTGTATATAGTAGATGGTGAGAGATAGCTATGTATTGTCATATATGTAACTAGTAGTAGATTCATGTCATGAGGAGATAGACAATAATAGTGTAAAACATAGAACAAAAAAGATACTTTCATCGTACATATGGAACAGTTATCCACTGTACTGTGGATAACTTAGTGTATAACTATGGGTATAGACTGTGAGTAGGATGTTAATACCTTGTGAATTGAATGTTAATAACTCTATAGTTATCCACATTTTATACACAAAAAGTGAATAACCCTTGTAAAATAAGGCTTTATTGAATCGTATTAGTTAAGAAAGAATGTTCTGTATTGTGGATATGCACATACGATACAGATCGAATCTTATTTTATATTTCATATTGCTAGGTACAGTACAGTTAGACTATAATAGATGTATATATGCGTTCATAGCTCAGTAGGATAGAGCGACAGTTTCCTAAACTGCAGGTCGGGGGTTCAATTCCCTCTGGGCGCACCAGATATATAAAAAGGAAGTTGCTAATAGGAGTAACTTCCTTTTTATTTATATAATTATACTTTTTTTACTTTCATAATAATCGATTAATTTCATGAGAATAGTTTTTTAAATACATAAAAGTATGAAATAATGAATCCATATATTGTTAGTGAAAGCATATACGGTAGATATAACATTACGTGTAAGATGTAAGAGATGAAAATATTACCATATTAAGAAGTATACTTAATATGGTATAATTTTCTCAATAGTAGTTTATATACTAAGGAAAGGAGAGAACATGATGAAAAAAAGAATGGTATTAGCAACATTAGTTGCACTCGTTTGTACATCATCTATATTTGCCGAAGAAGTTAATCTAGGTAAAGAGGGATATGATGCAACAGTTAATAGTAAGTTTGGTATTTCTATTGGTATGGGTGATATTGGTACAGAGGGAACTACAATTGCAGGTCCAATAGGAATTGGACATTTACATGAAGTTAACGCAAAACTTGGAATTGCTATAGGATATAAAGCGACATTGGAAAATAATGCAGAACAAGGAATTGTTATTGGTACAGCTTCTTATGTAGGTAAGTTAACGAAAGATGAAGAATTAGGAGAAGTACCTCAAGATACGCCTACAAAAGTAACTAATTAATCAGAAGTATTAGAAGGTAATACATTACCACTAGATAAAAATAAAAATCCAAATGAGACACCAACGATTCCTGAAGGTAATGAAAATAGAGTATCATATCAAGCAATAGCTATAGGTAATCACAATCGAATTTATGGGTTTGATGCTGTAGGAATTGGTAATGGCGTTCGTGCTAACGGAAGAGATTCTATTTCTATTGGTAAAGCGAGTCGTGCTTGGTTAGATAACTCTATTGCCATGGGTTCTCAAGCTATTACAGCTAAAAAAGATAGTATTGCCATGGGTCGTGCTGCAGTGAATTTAGCAGAAGATGGTATTTCTATAGGAACTCGCTCAGGAATCTCTTCGAAAGCAGAAAATAGTGTTGCCATAGGTAGCTGGGCTAGGGCTACACAAAAAAATAGTGTATCCTTGGGTATTTTCTCTTCTACAGAAGGAAGAGGAGCTGCTATGGATGGTACATCAGCTTTTTCAGGGGAAACAGTCAAAGAATCTCATGGTGTTGTGTCCGTTGGTACGGAAGGATACTCCATGAAATTCGATAATGATACTTTAAATATTCCAGAAGTAAAACGAAGAATCGTCAATGTAGCTGGCGGTATCAAAGATACAGATGCGGTCAATGTAAAACAGTTGAAAGCTATCACAAATGCACTAGGATATACACCTGAAGAAATCGAGAAAATGAATGCGGGTACGGGATCAAAACCAGAAAGCATTGTCAGCCAAGTTCATACTGTGAAAGCCATGGCAGAAGAGGCCAATGATACAGCAAAAATCGCAGGGGCCTCTGCTATTGCCTTAGGTGCTTTAAAAGCGTTGCCATATGATGGGACAGATCGGACACAAGTCATGGCTGGTGTAGGCCAATTTAAAGGTACAAAAGGTGTGGCATTAGGAATAGGTCATTATACAAATAAAGATAGATTCTATAACTTTGGACTTAGCCTTGCAGGACATACCCTATCTTGGAATGCAGGAGCTTCTTTCAGAATCGGTAAAGATGAAAAGAAACCTATGATTTCCAACGATTATGAGATGCGTATCCAACAGTTAGAAGAGAAAAATGCTGAATTAGAACAAAAATTGAATCAGTTATTGGTGATGCAAGGAAAATAACATAACAATAGAGGTCATAGTTATACAATGTAACAATGACCTCTATTTTTCTTTTCATAAGGCTATGAGAAAGATTACCATAGATATATTATAGAGTTTTTTTGATTCGAGTATAGTGCTGATATAAAGAGTATATAAAGAGCACTAAAGGAATCAATAAGCAGATAGCACCAATTGTTTCTGTCATAGAATTAGGCCACATTGGAATGATTAAACCACAAGCAATTAATACACTAGATATAGCAGGAATTCTCCAAATATGAGTAGGAGATAAGGTGGATTTTATAGATGTAGTTTTCATGGGGATATGATATCGTTTCATAATCGTTAAGATGATTCCTAATACCATACCAATGATGATAATAATATCCCAGATGGCCCATAATATTTTTAATGCCATGGAATTATGATTATGAATATGTAAGTTTATCATAGTTTTCATTCCGGTAAAGTACCAAGGAATTTCTTTCGTTGCATATTGATCGAGAGTTGAATCAGTATATAAATTGGCATATACAGGCTGCCCTAAAAACATGGCAGGATCGTCATCATTTTGGCTACCTAAATAAAAGGTATAGTGATAATTATTAAATCTTGAAGGATAATCCATAGAAATAAGTTGACGATTAGGATAGGTTGATAGGATTCGTTGAATTGCTACAGAAGGAGATAAAATTTCGGATGTATGATTAGCTAATTCTTGTGTTGCTATAGAGGCTACATTTTTTGTGTAATAATCATTAGCAATAAAAAAACCTCCAATCCATACACCTGTTAGTGATAATATAATTCCCCAAACAGAAGCAATCATAGAAAATTCACGATGGAGAGCGCTGATTTGTAATCGATTTGATGTTTGTGTACTTCGTTTATAGGCGGAACTGAAAGGGCCGTATAAAAAGATACCACTAAGGATGGATAAGAAACATATCATAGATAGAATAGTTACGAGATAAATACCAAATTTTCCTAAGGCTAATCGAGTATGTAATTCATGAATTGTGTGTAGTGCACTTCGTACCCATGGATGCACAGGGGTGACACGATGAGATTCAACAAGTGTATTGGAATTTGGGTTATATAAGGTATAGTCTCCTCCCATACCCATTCGTGCAGGTGGGGCAGATGTGGCTGATGAATCAATAATTCTATAGCGTAATAGGTTAGATCTATTCATGGTTGGAGAAATATTCAAAATATCTTTGGATGGATATTGTTGTTTTACCAATGCAGCACCCGCATCTGCTGCATCAAATATAGAGGATGAGGATGGACTCATTGTCATAGTAGATGTACTATGAGAGGGTTGTCCTAAAGACCAAGCATTTAATTCATTTCTAAATAATAATAATAAACCGGTAATGCAAAACATAAGAAAAAATATAATAGAAAAGATAGATATTCTCTTATGCCATTTGTAAAAAGTTGACATATAGTTACTCCCTTCATATAAAAACATGATTATAATAACTTAAATATTTTAGAAATTCAATTATTTGTGACTATGAAAAA
>CAUSMY010000057.1:0-8535 GCA_963533015.1 uncultured Veillonella sp. | reverse complement strand
CGGTTCGCCAGTGGTAATATCTACATAGATACCAGGACGGAATTCATCTGTATACTCATGAGAGAAAGGTCGTTCTGTGGCGCTATGTTGTGTTACAGAGTAGGCTAAGTCACTGAGTTCTTCTTGCAAAATAGCATCGGATTTGCGTTCGTAGTCGCTTTCATCAATTAAGGGCTCGTACGCCTTAGACACATTGATATGACAGTAGCCATTTGGGTTTTTATCTAAATAATCTTGATGGTAGTCCTCGGCAAGATAAAATGATTGCAAAGGTAGTACTTCAATAGCAAAGGTCCCTGTATAATGACTATTGGCACGGGATAAGGTAGATTCGATAACAGCTTTATCGTCCGGATTTTCGTAATACACACCACTTCGATATTGTACTCCTACATCATTGCCTTGCTTATTGATGCTGAAAGGATCAATAATGCGCAAGAAATATTGTAGAACTTTAGATAGGGAAATGACAGAGGCGTCATAGGTGATTTTGACCGTTTCTACATGACCGCTGCCACGACATACGTCTTCATAACTAGGATTCGGGTGGTTACCATTGCTGTAGCCGACCTCTGTATCTAGAATCCCAGGAATGCGTTGAAAGTAGCTTTCAACACCCCAAAAACAACCGCCGCCTAAATAAATCGTATGGTTCATAGTATCACTCCTTTTCAATGTAATATAACTTATGTTAGTGATAATTTATAATATGTTTTATATGTAGGTTGCTAGCGAAGATATTGGTATTGTATCGATTCCGTATCATCAAATTGTTATACGATAGCTCATCTTAATTATAGCATATCTTCGTATTAGAAATACTGCACGAGGATTGATACATAGATAATATAGCCCGTATAAGATACATGGTAGTATCACGAGTTTTAGTCATTATAGTGTTAAGAGACATGCCTATAAAGGTGAAAGCCACCTAGCTCGTATGGGGCCGAGCAGGTGGCTTTTGTTGTGACAAGTATAGGTGTGTATGGGAAGTCACCCTTGTCACGACATATGTAAGTAGTTTGAAAGGTTGGAATACAGGAGTGTTCTCACAATATTCCTGTCGAGTATCACATCGACAAATTTAGTATAGCAGATTAGTAGGATTAAGTAAAATAATAATAAAATCTTACTGCTTATAGTGAATAACTATAGTTGACACACTCTATATTTCTGAATGTATCTAAGTGTAAGGACTTGGTACTCAGAAAGGAGTTTACATATGGCAACTAGTACAGTGCTTAAAAAAGAATTACATTTAGTGTTTACCGATGCGACAAAGCAAGAGGTAGAAATTGTAGTAACTTTTCCTAAAGAAGGGGTAACAAAAACAGAGGTTGACACAGTAGGTCAATTGATGGTGGAAAAAGATGTGATCCGTGGTCGTAAAGATCATCCATTGACTAGCTTTCAACATGGTACATTAGTAACAACAGAATCTACGATGGTAGAATAAGGAGGGGATTAGATGTCAAACACAATGGTAACAAAATTGCAATTACAATTTAAAAAAGGGGAAGCTGCTCATGCATTAAAAGTAGCAAATTTTGCGTATATCAACGAAGCAGCTACTGATGACGATATGAAAGCTGTGGGAGAAGCATTAGGTAAACTCTATGCATACCCATTAACAGGTGTTGTTCGCAACAATGCAATCGCCTTGGAGGCGTAAGATGAACACGCTAGAAAAAGCGTTACAAATTATTCGTATTGCCGTGATTCTGATTCGATGGTGGAAACGTTAAGGTAGGATAAGACCTTTAGACAGGCGTTCCATCGTATGGGAGATACACGGGAAGGAAATGTATATAGGAATGGTACCAAGGACCACCTTGCCTAATGGGGGCAGGGTGGTGTTTTTATATGTTAGATGCTAGAGTAGGTGTGTCATGGAGTGTGGGATACGCATGCAAAGAACCTGAATCATGGGTACATTGACTCAGGTTCTAGGATATGGGGTATGGTGAGACAGTATGATATAAATGATTAATTCTGTACGATTATATGCGTTGTTGCACTAGAGAAATTGCTTTTTTATATTTTTTATGCATCGCTTGGCGAGAGATTCCGTACTCTTTTGCTAGTTGGCTAATGTGTTTCCCATGATATAAAATATCGACGAGGATGCTAGCATAGATAGGCTCTATTTGGGAAAGAGCCTCTATTAATGCTGCTTGCTGCAAATGATCCAAAGCTTCCTCTTCGGTGCTGTTCGGAGCGGGAAGATCGGATAGAGGATCTGACTCCTCTTCGTTTTGGATACACGTGGTCTCGTGGGTCCATTGGGTGCGCATACGTCGAAATAGATTCATTTCACAATAATGGATACGAGATTTTACAAATCCAGAGAAAGGCACTGTACCTGTTGTATCATATGTTTGTATGGCTTCAAGAAAACATTCCCACAAGGTAGCTTCTAATTCACTTTGAATCGTTTGTAGCTGACTGACATGGGAGTATTTTGTAATTAGAGGTACATAGCGGTGACAGAGTACAATTTTAGCGGACGGATATCCTGTTTGTACTAATATCACGAGCTCTTCATCTGTGTAAGAATCATATCCAAGATCAGGTGTCACGGTTTTCAAACATGTGGTAATGTATGATGCTTTCATACGAACCTCCTTTGAAAGATGATATGTCTTACCATACCTACTGATTGTTACATACGTATGTAATTTGTAATATAGCTAACATAGAACCAGATATCTGTTAGTTAGAATTATAAATCAAGGAATACAAAAAGTCACCTTTTAAATTAATAAAAAATTGCATAAATATCAAATTGGCATAGAGGCTAGGAAATCTAGGAGGACTATACCGTTTAGGTCTATATCTATAGGAATAGCGCTATAAAATGAGTATAATAAAATATTATAAGGAATGTCGGTTCATTTGGTAGAAAATGATAGAGTATACATGATGAGTTATATAACCATAGGTAAAAATAAATGTAATTTTTATACTATTTCTATTGGCTAGGCACATAAAAAGCTGATACAATATATTATATAGAAACAGCTAGATATGATATTTTTTAAAAAATATATAAACAGCGTTACGTGTAGTTACTATGAAAGTAGTTCGTATGGAAATGTATAAGAAAGGTGCTAGCATGAAAGTAAACACAAAAGCAAAGATTACAAAAGAAGAAACAGATGTTATTGAACGTTTAAAAAATTCCTATGATGAATTAGTATATCCTTCAAAATCCTTTGGAGTAACCTCTATCAACAGTTTAGAAGCAAAAGCAAAGTTATGGGGCCTAAACCCAGTTCCAGCGAAAGAGGCTCGTGTCTTAGAACTGGGCTGTTCTATGGGAGGCAATATTATTGGTCAAGCTGTGTATCATCCAGAGGCGTCTTTTGTAGGGGTTGACCTCAGTGGATCTCAAATTGAAATCGGTAATGAAATTATTAACGCTATAGATTTAAAAAATGTAAAACTTCTGGAACAAGATATTTTAAAAATTAATAAAGATTTTGGTACATTTGATTACATCATTGTCCATGGCATTTGGTCTTGGGTGCCAGATGTGGTAAAAGATAAAATTTTAGAAATTTGTAATGTGAATTTATCGGAACGAGGGGTAGCCTACGTTTCTTATAACGTATATCCAGGCTGGCATCGATTGGGCCAAGTGCGAGAGATGATGCTCTTTGCTACACGTCATGATCAGGACATGGATTTATTACCGCGTACAGAAAAAGGGATTTCTTTTGTACACCATATGAATGAATTGATCAAAGACTCTAAGGATATAGTTCCTAAATTAAGTTGGAAAACAGACAGCTTTGATTCTGCCTTAGATCATAAAACATATTATATTGCGCACGAATATTTAGAGCCTATTAATGACCCTGTATATATAACAGATTTTATTGATCGCGCTAAGAAACATAAATTAGTCTATGTAGCTGATACGGACTTCCAACTGTCTGCTATTACATGGATGAAAAAAGAACGTAGAGAATTAATTGAAGCTATGTCTGGTGGAGATTGGAATACAAAAGAACAAATTCTAGACTTCTATTTCGATACTCAATTCCGTCGTTCCTTATTATGTCACGAGTCTCAAGCTCATTTACTACGTCATAATGAAGAGTTTTTAATTACCACTCTTGATTCCCTGCATTTCGGTATGGTCAATAAGGGGAAGGAGGTACAGGATACAACACAGGTGGTAGAAAAAGCCATTGTTAATCAATGTCGTAAAGGAGACATGTTCACCGTTACTGATTGCAAAGCAGAACTAAAACGCCTACAAGATGATACAAAGCATGATGATATGGAATTATATAGCATGCTGATTCGTTTCTTGCTGTGTGGATTTATTGCACCTGTGACAGAGAAGAAAGAAGTTAACACATTCCAAGAAGGTGTATCTACAGTTGCAAAAGAGATGGCGAATTATGTACAAACTGTTGTGGATCGAGGTGGATCTAGATTTATTAACATCTCCGATTTGCACAATGACAGCATTACAGGATTTAACTCTGCTCATGTGCTGATGATGAAACAATTAGAAACGCCAAAAACTTTAGAAGAGCTATACAAAGTAGCTGATGAGATTCTGAAAGTAGATGAAACAAAACCATCTGGTGAAGTGGTGCCACTAAAAGGTCGTACGGTAGTAGATAGTACATTAGATGATTTAGGTCAACTAGGGTTCTTGCGTAATAATTAGAACTATCTGCGGTCCACTTTGGGAGTAGTTGTCCCAGAAAATTTTATAATTTCATTAGCTGCAACTGTAATGGACCTATACATGTATTCATTAAAAAAGCTGTACTCCCATATCTATGTGACATGGGAGTATATTTTTTTATTGTGTTATGAAGGGATTTAGGAGTAGGTAGCAGTATAGTGGTTGTTCTATAACAAAGGGGAATCGCATGGCGACTCCCCTTGTTCATAGCGTTATTGTAATTTTTCTAATAAGGTTAATAAGAACTTAGATACGGTTGTGACTGATGGTATGTGTAGTCGTTCCTTTGGTGTGTGGGCGCCTAAAATTGTAGGACCAAAGCTCAACATTTGTGTATTTGGTAATTGTGCTTTTAGTAGGCCACATTCAAGGCCAGCATGAACGGCTGTTACATATGGGTCGACACCGATGACTTCTTTATAAAGTGCGACAGCTTGTTCTTCTAGCTGGCTACCACGCTCGTACTCCCAAGCTGGATAGCGACCTTGTTCGGAAGCGGTGAAACCATGCACTGTTGCCAGTGTCATGATGCGATCTCGTAGATAGGCTAATTGGCTCATCGTTAAGCTACGAACAGAGATTAACACATCGATGTGTGTAGCATGATCTTCTACAATGGCAATGTTATTACTTGTTTCTACGAGACCGTCTAATTTTTTACTCATTCCAAATACGCCATGTGGGGCTAAGTATAAGAATTGAAGTAATGCTTGCGACTGCGCAGGTGCGAAGATTGTACTAGGGGTATCGCAAGGGGTGATATGAACTTGGAAGTCTGGGTCTTGTGGGATAAGTTCGTGACGAATGATATCGATAGTTTCAGACAGTTGACGTTGCATAGATTCCACGTGTTTCGTTTCACATAAGAAAGTAGCTTCTGCTGTGCGTGGTATAGCATTGTGTTTTGAACCGCCTGTAAAATGACTGAGGTAAACAGGTGTTGTATGATTTGCTTCGTATAGCAATCGGCCTAAGATGGTTAAGGCATTGCCAAATTGACTGCCAATTTCGATACCAGAATGACCGCCATGTAATCCATCGACTGCTATGTGAAAGGCTGTTAGACCCACTGGTGTTGATATAGGATTGGTCGGCAAAGTAAGGTCTAAACGACAACCGCCAGCACAAGCGACGATAAATTCATGTTCTTGTTCTGTATCGATATTGAGTAAATAGGTTCCGTGTAGACGGTCACCTTTTACCACCATAGCGCCATTCATACCAGTTTCTTCGTTCGTTGTAAATAAGCATTCTAGTGGTCCATGAGGAATCGTTGGGTCATCAAGAACAGCTAGTGCCATCGCTACTGCGATGCCATTATCGGCCCCTAATGTGGTTTCATTGGCATGTAACCATTCGCCTTCTTCGATGAGTTCAATAGGATCCTTGGCAAAGTCATGCGTAGAGGTAGCAGATTTTTCAGCTACCATATCGATGTGACCTTGTAAAATAATTGGTGGGTTTTGTTCATAGCCTGGAGTGGCATTGGCGCGGATGATGACATTACGCTCTTCATCTTGCTCTGCATCTAACCCTCTATCCTTTGCAAATTGCATTAAAAAATCACTAATGCCTTGTTCGTTTCCAGATTCACGAGGAATTTGGCTGATTTGTCGGAACCAATGCATGACACTGGTTGTATATGTTGTGTCTGTCATAGTGTTTACCTCTCTAATATAATATATGGTATTAATAAATTAACTATACTCTTTTCTAGGGATAGGGTCAATACAAGAAGCGAAAATACGATAGATAACATGAGATAAACTTGAGTGGGGTAGGATACATTTTTACAGTATAGGTATAGATACTTTTAAGGACTAGAATGGTATAATAAAGATACTGATGTGCGAGGAGGACACTGTATGAATATAAAAAAGATTATGATAATAGGAACGGGTGGTACCATTGCGGGTACCGGTAATGGTGCTAGTGCCCTTACTGAATATAGATCGGGATCGATTGGCGTGGAAGAATTGGTGCAGGCTGTGCCTACCTTAGAGGAGTATGGGCCCTTTGAAAGTATTCAATTTTCCAATATCGATAGTTCGGAGATGAGTCCCTATCGTTGGGTGCGGTTGGCGCTACTTATCAATGACATAGCCAAGCGCGATGATATCGCAGGTATTGTTATCACCCATGGTACAGATACAATGGAAGAGACGGCATATTTTTTACACTTGACCGTGGATGTAGATATCCCGGTTGTTATGACAGGGTCTATGCGGCCTGCTACAGCGCTTAGTGCAGATGGTCCGGTAAACTTATTGCAAGCGGTACAAGTGGCTCGTAGTGAAAATGCTTGGAACCAGGGGGTATTAGTGGTCATGAATGGCTACATTGATAGCGCTAGAGAGGTGGCAAAGCTACACACTACCGATGTGGCTACCTTTGGAAATGCCCAATTAGGTCATATGGGTTGCGTACAAAATGGAACAGCTTATTTTTACTATACTCCACGTCGTAAGCATACGAGTAACAGCGAATTTATTTTGCGTGAGGAAGTGGAATTGCCATCTGTAGGAATTGTAAATCTCTATGGAGGTATGGATACAGAAATACTCACTATGGTAGCAAGTCAATCCCAAGGGTTAATTGTGGGTGGTTTTGGGCACGGTACCTTACCACAGGGAGTTCGTGATACACTCAAAAAAATTACCATTCCCAAAGTGCGGTCATCCCGCATTGGGAATGGTATTGTATCTAGCAATTCATCGGATGCGAAAGAGGGATTAATCGTTAGCGATTCCTTGTCCCCTGTAAAAGCTAGAATCTTGTTGATGTTAGCATTACAGCAAGAACGAAGCCTAGAAGACTTAGAGCGAATATTTGCTACCTATTAGAATGTTAGATAGTTAGAGTATCTGCATTTTCTAGTGCTTTTTCGATGGCACTTCGAACAGCTTTTGCCAGAGTGTCACCGAATTGAGAGAATGTGCCTGTATCGGTGAGGAGTTCTCCGTTTGGGTCGATGGTCATAATCACGCCATCTGTAGAGGTGCCTGTGGCAGGCTCTCCTGATAAGATGCTAGTGATGCCCATAGATTGTAGAGCTACTGTTTTGGCTTCTGTGATAGTCAGCAACGATTTTGTAAGTGCTCCGTCAGTGAGGGCACAATTTGTAAATACTAATAGATTGATGGTGCCTCCAGAGTGGAAGGTGCCATCTTTTTCATAGTATGTATAGCCATCACCTGCGCGATGTGCTGTTTTTTCAACACCTGCTGTAGCAATTACTTCTATGATGATAGATCCTTCTGCTTGGCATACATAGGCATGACGGTTCATAGAGGCACTCGTTAATAAGGCGGTACAAAAATGGATTGGTAAGTCTAATTGCACGCATTCTTTGGCAAGATAGGCAGAGGTAGATCCGCCAGGCAACTCACTTTCATCGTTGACGAAAAAGGTAAGCTGTTGGTTTCGTACGGCCATGACGTGGTGCAGCCCACCATTGAATGGACTGGTGCTAATGGCATAGTAGGGCATGTCATAGGTAACAGTAATAGCTGAGCTATGGATATCTATATATCCACCGCATTGTAATAGATTTGGTGCATGATAAGGGTTTTGTTGAGTTTGCATAGGGACTCCATACTACTAGGATTTCTAGTTACGATTTGGGTATATAGTATTTCTTACGATATGAGTTCATAAGAAAAATTATTGTATAATGTTATGACCTCTGTAATTGAGTGGGTCAATGTGTATAGTATATCATATTTTAAGGCGTTCAGTGTTAGCTTTCAGTAAATTCCGAAGGATGGTGACATATAGTGGAATATATGCCAGTTTAGGATGAATTGAATCTACTTGGGTGTAAATAG
>CAUSMY010000056.1:0-8556 GCA_963533015.1 uncultured Veillonella sp. | reverse complement strand
ACGCCGAAAGTACTTGGCTGGAAACGGCCTGGGAGGATAGGAAGTTGCTGATTAATAAAAGAAGAGCACCCAATAGGGTGCTCTTCTTTTATTACTTAGTGAGTTTACATACGAGCAGGTCGACCTGGGATCCCCAGAGAACCACTTTCAAAGGAGCGAAGCGACGCATGAAAGTGTGTGAATCGGGGAGTTCCTGGCGTAAGATTTTGGAGCCTCAAAGAGGCGCACAAAATCTACAGCCAGGAACAGGAAGTTGCAAATGACAAGGTACTAAGAGAGCCGTTTTCAGCCAATATGACTCAAGTAATATCTATGGAAGAATGCCATAGGCCTGGGATCCCCAGTGAACCACTTTCATAGGAGCGAAGCACGCGCATAAGCAGGACTCATGATTTGAAGGAGTGAAACAACGTGCAAATCATAGAGTATCGCTTAGTTCCTAGCGTAAGGTTTTGTAGCTCTATAGGAGCTAACAAAATCCATAGGGCAGAACAGGAAGTTGCAAACGATAAGGTTGTACCCACTAAGCCGTTTTCAACCAACAACTAAATATTTTACAGCAATATAAAAGACTATAATGAACTATATTAGTTCATTATAGTCTTTTTGCATATCAATTTTTAGTTTGCCACTTTTACTTCTAATGATTGTCCACGGACTTTATTTGGATCCATTGCTTGGACGAGTGTTTCAGGTGTTACTTCTAAATCGGTATCTTTTTGAACAGTTACTGTAAATAATTGTCCAGGTTCGTAGTAAATATTTTCACCTCGCATAAAGAATCCACCTACTATAGAGACAGCAGCGGTAACTGCAACAGCACCTGTATCATCTGAACCATATCCATTTACATATCCATTTAGTGGAATATTTACATCGTTAAGTGTACGAATTGATGGGATATCTATAACTAATCTACCGCCACGACCAAACATTCCATTACCATGAGAGTCAAGAACTTTACCTCTTACTTCTTCACCTTTAGGTATGATTACAGTGCCATTAAGAATCAAATTATCGACAGTTTTTAGAACAAAGGTAGTATTTTTTTTGCTCTTTTTGGAACTAATTGGTTGTGTTAATTCTAAGGTAATAGCCGTATCTTTTGGGACATATAGGTTGCCTTTAGGTATTGTACCTATAGTCATTGATTGTGGAGATAATATATTTTGAATTTTATTTGTGATGGTATCCGGATTCTCTTTCACTTGTTTTTCTAATTCAGGATTAATAGTAGTTTTTATAGCTACATTAATATCATGTGTGTGTTTTGCATCTACCGTGGCAGATGAAAAGCTAGAAGCTAATACTCCTAAGGCTAAAGCAATAATATAATTTTTTGATTTCATAGAATATACCCCCTTATAAAATGCATTATGATGATACTTATAGAATATCATATACAAAGCCATTTCTCTAGTTTGAAGTATATCTTTATTTATCTATCAGTAAATTATAAATAACAATTCTCAATTTTATTTTGTATATTTATGTATATAGTTTTACCCTATAGTGTTCTATAGTTTATATCCAATTAACTACATAGGAATAAGAATATACAATAATAGACGTTATTATAGATCTGTATAGAGCAAGAACTAGATGCTGTCTATAAACATATGTCGATACATATGTAGTAAATATAAAATAAAAATATATATTTATAAAATTAGATATAGATATTATCAATATATTAAATGTATGGATTAATGATCAAACTATTTCAACAGATAGATATATTTTCACTACATATTACGTAGTATATATTAACCAGCTAGTTATATACATAAAAAATACAGCAGTAAGGGGGAACCAATCATGTACCAGCACGTAACAGATTTAATAGGCTCTACGCCTTTGGTGGCATTGGATGCTTTCACAAAATTATATCAATTGAATGGTCGCTTGTTAGGAAAATTAGAATATTTTAATCCCTTGGGTAGTGTAAAGGATCGTGTTGCTTACGGTATGATCAAGGAGGGGATTGACTCTGGTGTGATACAAAAAGATACGGTACTCATTGAACCTACTAGTGGTAATACGGGAATTGGTCTTGCCTTTGTAGCAGCACAAATGGGACTTAAATTAATTCTTGTCATGCCCGACACGATGAGTGTGGAGCGTCAACGTATCGTACGAGCATTGGGGGCGTTGGTTGTGCTTTCACCAGGCATAGAAGGGATGAAAGGAAGTATTCGGGTGGCTGAGGAGTTACAACAAATACATGGCAATGCTTTTATCTTGCAACAATTTACAAACCCTGCGAATCCTAAGACGCATTATGAAACGACGGGCCCTGAAATTTGGAAAGATACGAATGGTGAAGTGGATGTGTTTATATCCTCTATCGGCACAGGGGGAACTGTGACAGGTGTGGGGCGGTATTTGAAAGAGCAAAATCCATCGGTACAGATTATTGGCGTTGAACCTACTACATCGGCTGTATTATCTGGCAAAGAAGCTGGACCTCATGGTATCCAAGGGATTGGAGCAGGATTTATACCAGATGTGTTAGATACTAAGTTGTTAGATAAGATTGTGACGGTCTCTACAGAGGATGCCTACACATGTACACGAACTATTGCTAAAACAGAAGGATTGTTACTTGGTATATCTTCGGGCTCTGCCTTACAAGCAGCCATACAAATTAGTCAGGACCCGGCCTATAAAGATAAGAATATTGTTGTATTGCTACCAGATGGTGGAGAACGCTATTTATCGACAGGTATTTTTGATGTCTAGTACATATTAGACTATGGCTCTTAAGCATGCCTTAGACATGACGATGGAGGGTATATATGAAACAAAAACGATATAGAAACTGGCTCATCGCCATGATAGGTATTGCTTGTATAGGGACTTTCACAGGGTGTATGAAAGAGCCAAAAATAGTAGGCAATGAGGTGCACATTACGAATGTATCCTACGATAGTACCCGTGAGTTTTATGAGGACTATAACCGCCTATTTCGTAAGCATTATAAGGCTATTACTGGAAAGGATGTGCATGTCACGCAATCTCACGGTGGCTCTAGTGCACAGGCGCGGTCCATCATTGAAGGCAATGATGCCGATATTGTGTCCTTAGGGTCTTCACAAGATATTGAAATGCTGAACCGTGTGCACTTACTTGATGCGAATTGGGAGAACATGTTTCCCAACCATTCGTCTCCTTATACGTCGACTATTGTATTTTTAGTGCGTAAGGGTAATCCTCAGCATATACAAGATTGGTCAGATTTAGAACGGTCTGGGATTTCCATCGTAGCTCCAGATCCGAAGAGTTCTAGTGCGGCTTGTTGGATATTCATGGCGGCTTGGGATCATGGACTTAGGGCGTATGGCACAGAATCAGGTGCGAAAGGCTATGTGAAAGCTCTTTATGACCATGTGAAAGTCTTAGATGCTGGTGCTCGTAGTGCAGCGACGACTTTCGTAGAAAATAAGCAAGGGGATGTGCTCTTGATTTGGGAAAATGAAGCCTTACAAATTGTGAAGAACTATCCAGGTCAATATGAGGTGGTGACTCCTAGCACAAGCATCGTTGCAGAGCCTAATGTGGCTTTTGTAAAAGGAATTACGGATCGAGATCAAACTACAGAGGTAGCTCGTGATTATATTCAATATTTATACTCTGATGAGGGGCAGCGGTTGATTGGTTCTTATGGATTTAGACCGTCCAATCCAGCTATTTTACAGGAGTTTTCTTCGACTTTTAACCATAAGATAGAGTTAACAACCATCCATGCTTATGGTGGCTGGGATGCAGTGTATAAGAAGTTTTTTGATGAAGGTGGGGTATTTGATGAAATCTATGGAACATAATACATCGTGGCTTTCACGAATCATAGGCCCTACATCGACACGAATCATTCCAGGCATGGGATTGTCATTAGGCATTACCATTGCCTTATTATCGATCTGTATCATCATTCCTTTAGGGTCAGTGTTTTCCCATGGATTGTCTTTCCCTTGGGATACTTGGAAAGTATTACTTACAAAAGCGAATGTAGTACAAGCCTTTACAACTAGTTTATTAACAGCCGCTATTGCAGCAGCTATCAATGTAGTATTTGGTTTTATCTTGGCTTGGGTACTGGTGCGCTACACATTTCCAGGGAAAGCCTTACTGAACAGCATGATAGAACTCCCTTTTGCACTACCCACAGCAGTGGCTGGGATTACCTTATCGAAGCTGTATACCGATACAGGTTGGTTTGGCTCAATTCTGTCGAACTGGGGGATTCACGTGGCTTATAGTCAAATTGGCATTGTAGTAGCCCTCGTATTTGTAGGGATTCCTTTTGTGGTGCGGTCCTTGGAACCTGTGCTAGAAACCTTAGATCCTATTTATGAAGAGGCTGCTTTCATGATGGGCGCCAGTAAATTTAGATTGTATCGACAAGTTATTTTTCCTGAATTGTTGCCGCCCTTGTTGACTGGTTTTAGTTTGGCCTTTGCTAGAGGGATTGGCGAATATGGTAGCATCATTTACATTTCAGGGAATAGTTTTAAAAATCACACGCAAGCTGTATCCTATGTGATTATGCAAAAGTTAAATTATGCCGATTATAGCAGTGCTACAGCCATTGCTATCGTGCTACTAGGCATTTCGTTTTCTATTTTGTTAGTAGTGAATTTAATTCAGAATCATCACGCGAAGCGTATTAAAGGGAGGTAATAGTTCTATGAAAGGACGATACGGTTCTACCTTGTTAATTTTATTAGCTTGGGTTTTCATTATTTTTATGCTCCTTATTCCTATGCTTTCAGTAGTGTTTCAGTCCTTGTCCTTAGGTTGGCAGTTCTATGTGCAGTCTATTAGCACTGTCTATGTGATGAAATCTTTGGGGCTGACCATACTGGTGATGGTCATTGCTATGTTGGTGAGCGCCATCTTCGGAGTGGCGGCTGCCTTTGCGGTATCGAAGTTTGATTTTCCTGGTAAAACATTGATCGTCACTTTGGCAGATATACCATTTTCCGTATCTCCTGTTATTGCAGGGTTAGCTTTTTTGCTCACTTTCGGTCGATTGGGATGGTTAGGACCCTACATCAATCAGTTCAATGCGTGGACAGGGCTCGACATTCGTATTGTGTTTGCTATACCAGGGGTTATCTTGGTGACTGTATTCATGACCATGCCCTTTGTATTCCGTGAAATCTTGCCAGTCTTGCTGAATCAAGGCCGAGAAGAAGAGGAAGCTGCGGCTTTGATGGGGGCCTCTGGATGGCGTATTTTTAAGGATATTACCTTTCCTCACATCAAATGGCCTTTGTTGTATGGGATTATTTTGTGCGGGGCTCGGGCTATGGGTGAATTTGGTGCTGTGGCGGCTGTATCTAAGGCGAGGGGATCTACGTTTACCTTGCCATTAGAAATCGACGCTCTTTATATGTCTGGTACTGAAAGTGCCGTGGTAGCATCCTTTAGTGTGTCGTCGGTGCTGATTCTGTTGGCTTTCATCATGATCGCCTTGCGCACCTATGCAGCACATAAAGCTAGCCATCGGTAATAATTGTCATCGATATAGGTAGAGGGAGGAAATACATGTACGTTAGTTTATCGAATATATACAAAAATTATGGAGACTTTCAGGCCTCGAAAGATGTGTCCTTGTCCATTGAGAAGGGCAGCTTGGTAGCCCTCTTAGGGCCTAGTGGGAGCGGGAAGACGACTATATTACGGATGATTGCCGGTTTGGAAACACCAGATCGAGGAGATATCTGTATCAATGGTGCACGGGTCAATGACGTGGCACCTGCAGACAGAGGGATTGGATTTTTGTTTCAAAGTTATGCATTGTTTCGCTATATGACGGTGTTTGATAATATTGCCTTTGGATTGACTGTGAAGAAAGTGGGCAAGGAGGAAATTCGTCGCCGTGTGACGGAGCTCATCGATCTCATCGGACTTAGTGGCTTAGAAGATAGATATCCAAGTCAACTGTCCGGCGGACAACGGCAACGGGTTGCCTTTGCGAGAGCTTTGGCACCGAATCCAGATGTGTTGCTCTTGGATGAACCCTTTGCTGCCATCGATGCGAAGGTGAAAGAAGAACTTCGCATGTGGTTACGCCATACAATTCAGCAAATTGGCATTACTACGATCTTTGTCACCCATGATCAAGAAGAGGCGCTAGAAATGGCGGATCAAATTGTGGTGACTAACAAAGGTCGTATTGAACAAGTGGGAACGCCACAGGAGATTTACTGTAATCCAAAGACTCCGTTTGTAGCTAAGTTCTTAGGTAAGTCTTCTGTCGTAGAAGGATATGACGTGTTAAAGGGCTTTCAGAAAATCGATAATGTAAAAGAAGCCTTAATTCGACCAGAATATATCAGTATTTATCCTCAAGGATCATTGCACCGCTATCGCAGCGTGGTGGAGTTAGGTCACATTGAACATATTTTGTTTAAAGGGAACCGTTTGGAAGTGACGGTCCGGATTGGTGAACTAGTGTTAGTGGCGAATCATACTATCGATGGACATGCTTTCAAAGTCGGTGATGCGGTGGATGTGTTGATTTCTAGAATTTGTGTCTACGACGATAATGCAACGTATCTAGTAGAAAACGAAGGTATGAATACAAGTAGCTTGTTCTATATTTAGTATGAAACTTTCAAAAGGTATAGATAAAGCAGAAACGATATATACAAGGGTATATACGCATGGAAAGAAAGGATGCATAGGATGTTAGGAAAGAAAGAGCGACTGCGCACGGATGTGCTGATTATCGGTGGAGGGACGGCCGGTTGTTATGCAGCATTAACTATAGGAAAAGCCAGTAATGCCCGTATTATCGTGGCAGAGAAGGCCCATATTAAACGAAGCGGATGTTTGGCGGCAGGGGTGAATGCCATCAACTGTTATATTTTGCCAAATCGAACAGTTCAAGATTATGTGGACTATGCCACGAAGGATGCGGAGGGCATTGTGCGAGATGACTTGTTGCGTACTATGTGCGAACGAGTGAATGGAACGGTTCATGAGTTAGAACGATTAGGCCTAGTGATTTTGAAAGATAGCCAAGGTAATTACGTAGCTCGTGGGAATCGAAACATTAAAATCAATGGTGAAAATATTAAGCCCATCTTGGCGAGTGCAGTGGAATCGTTGAAGAATTGTCAAATTATCAATCAGTTGGTTATCACCGACTATATCGTGAAAGACAATCGCATCTATGGTGCTGTAGGATTCCATAAGGAAACAGGGATTATTTATGAGATTGAGGCGACTTACGTAATCTGTGCTACTGGCGGAGCCTCTGGGATTTATAAGCCCAACAATCCAGGATTCTCTCGTCATAAAATGTGGTACTCCCCTTTCAATACAGGGGCAGGCTATGCTATGGGTATCTTGCAAGGGGCGGAGATGACCACCTTAGAGATGCGGTTCATTGCCCTTCGTTGTAAAGATACTATTGCACCTACTGGAACCATCGCCCAAGGGGTAGGAGCGAAACAAATCAATGGTCTTGGCGAGAACTATGAAAGTGTATACGGTATTACTACTTCGCAACGCGTATACGGTACCGTGCAGGAACAGGTGGAAGGCAGAGGCCCTTGCTATTTAGGGACGAAGGGGATTTCTCCAGACCAAGAGCAAGATCTTCTGAAAGCCTACCTCAACATGGCACCAAGCCAAACGTTACGTTGGGTAGAACGTGGTCATGGTCCAGCCACAGAAAATGTAGAAATTGAAGGTACAGAGCCTTATATCGTAGGTGGTCATACAGCGAGCGGCTACTGGGTAGATACGAATCGAGAAACGACCATCACTAACTTGTTTGCTGTTGGTGATGTGGCAGGAGGGGCTCCTCAAAAATATGTAACCGGTGCCTTAGCAGAAGGCGAAATTGCAGGAGAGGAGATTGTACGAAGGTACCAAGATCAAGGTGAAGTACCGTCTGTAGAACGGGAAGCGTGGTATAAGGAAACAATTGATGCTATCGTAAAACGATATACTTCACAAATGGGGGCTAACGGAGGTGCTGGCATAAGCCGTACCAATGATAGTAACCTACCAGCCCATATGAGCGACCAATCTGCGGCAGTTAGCACTAAGGATAGTTTTGCACAAATCAGATCTAACGATGATGTTAGACAAAACGACATAAATAATAGTACTGAAGGCGTCTATGCTAAGGATAGTTCTACCTTAGCTTCTATCGAGGTGCAAGAACAGAAATTACAAAATATCATGGATGTCTATGCCGGCGGTATCAGCCAAGCTTACAAATACACAGAGGAAAGCTTAGGCATTGCGAAATCAAAATTAGAAGTGTTAGCCAAGGACGTAGAACAATTACAAGCCAATACCTTACATGAACTGTCCTACCTCTATGAACTGCGAGATCGCATTGTGGTAGCCCGAGCTTTAGTGGCTCATTTAGGAGGGCGTAAGGAAACCCGTTGGCACAGCTTTGGAGAACATGGTGAGTACCCGAATTGTAGCGATGAGGGATTGGTGTATGTGAACTCCGTATACAAAGATGGCGAATTTCAGGTCTTTCAACGGCCACTAGTAGAAAAGGGGGATACGTATGAGCATACA
>CAUSMY010000055.1:0-8651 GCA_963533015.1 uncultured Veillonella sp. | reverse complement strand
GATCTGATATATAAATAAGAAATATTTAATATCTAAATAGAGGGTCTTCTTTATACAATAGGTTCGTAGAATCTATGTACATAAAGAAGGCTCTTTTTATGTTCACAGATTGTATACATAATGATAAAAATGTTGACGGGGGGGGGACATTTGTTATTATGAAGGTATCATGAAGAAATCATGAAGATGTCATATATTTATAATGAAGAAAGGGAGATTTCATAATGAGAAAAAAACAACTTCGTTATGTGATTCTTGCGGTTATTGCGGGGAGTACAATGATGATGCCTGCGATGGCAGATGATTCTGGTAATGCAAATCTAAGCGTGCCTTTTAGTATTCTGGTTGATGGTAAAGAGAATAGCATGGTTACTGTTGATAGCAATGACGTACCATCAGCTGATCCTGATGTAGCTTTACATAAGCGTGATGATAAGAAATTCTATACGAAGCCAACTGGACAACAAATTGATGATATAATGAGTGTAAACTCAAACACAGGATGGGGTCCTAAAGTAGGTCTTGTTACTGATGGTAAGAATACACAAGATAATTATCTAGGATTAGTGAACGGAACAACTAAAGAAGCATATACTGTTAGTTATTCTGAAGCTGGTCCAAATAATGCAACAGCAAAACTAAATGCAATAGAAATGTTTAGTGGTGATATTACTGGTGGAATATCAGCAGTGTCTGGAGCAAAAAATGCAGAGAAAAATGTTGTTATCTTGCGTAATGTAGGTACTATAGGAAATGTAACTGGAGCTGCATTAGGCCAAGGTGATGGTAGTGCTATTAATAATAGAGTATTTCTTGCTGGTGGGCAAGATATTGGGCTTGTTTCAGGGGCTGTAGTTTTTGATAGCACATCCTCAACTGGTTCCTTAAAAGAAAACTTAGTAGTAGCAGCGTCTGGTACATCGCGTACAGCATTTGGAGCGTTTGCTACTGTTTCTAACGACCGTATGTCATCGGATAATGGAACGCCTTCCAATATTAAAACTAGAGAAGTTATAGGGAATCGTGTCTTGCTAGGTATTAACTCTGCTGATACTGAAAATGGCAAAATATATGAGGACTCTGATCGAGTAGATTCTCATGAGTTAAAAAGACGAATGGGTAAAAGTGAGTCAGATTCGATAGTATCACCTAAAGTAGGTCAAGTCATAGGTGGTTTTTCAAAAACGAATAAAGCAAATAAGAATGTTATTGTGATTGGAGAAGGCTCTATTGCTGGAAAGGGAGTCTTTAAAGTAAAACAAGAACAATCTAAACATCATGTTAAAGGAATTGATGCCAATGGCGTTATACCTGAGGCGATGGAAGACTCTCAACAAGATGGCAATAACTTTATCATCGGTGGCGTCAGTGATGTAGAGGCTATAGGTAATATTGTAGACATCAATAATGCGAAAGCGTTGGCTAGTGGGAAAGTAGGTATTTGGGGAGGACATTATTTCTCAGATAATGCTACAGGAGACATCAAAACTGGTAATACTTTAAATCTTAATAGAGTGGAAGGAATTACATTATCTCAAGTATCGAACTTTGAAATCTACAACTTTGATTTACCTAAAGATGTTGTGAATGGAGATACAATCCTTACTGTAACAGACCCAAATGGTACAGATGTATCTAATACAAAAATCAATGTAGGTGTATCTGGTGAAGCACCAGCATTACATACAGGTGATGCTATTAAACTTATCTATAATACAAATGGCGTAACAACAACAGGTGCTCAATACGGAAAATTACAACAAGGAGCTTCCTTGGCATATGACATTACTGCTAAAGCGGGGGATGATGCTAAATCTGTTATTGCTGTTATTAAGGAAAATCCCACAGAGAATACACCTAATCCTACACAACCAACTACTGGTGGATCCGTGAATCCAGCAACACCAAGTACAGGTGATACTGCAGGTACAACTCCAGCAAATGGTGGGACAGCAGGAACAACACCAACAAACGATGGAACAACAGGCACAACACCAGCAAACGGTGGAGCAGTAGGCACAACACCAGCAGCAGGTGGCACAACAACACCAAGTACAGGTACTGTTGCGGGTAGTGTATTACCACAAACAAAATCCTTTGTAGAGACTCGTACAGCTGTATCTAGCGTTATCAACAATGGCCAAGATAGCATTGTGAAAGCATTTGCTAATACTAGTAGTACAGCACCAATAGTTGCAGGCGTGAGTCATGGTCGTATGAGAGTGGAATCCGGTTCTTATGCCAATATTAATGGAACAAATATAGTTCTTGGTTTAGGAAAACAAGCAGGCAAAACATACTGGGGTCCATTTGTAGAAATGGGTTGGGCTCGCTACGATAGCCATTTAGATTCTGGACTTCGTGCAGATGGTAATGCTAAATATTATGGTGTTGGTGTATATGGAAAAACAACCTATGATAATGGCATCTACTTAGAAGGCAGTATTCGTGGTGGACGTACATCCTATAACTATGAAAGTAACGAGATAAAAACAGCAACAAAAACTGTTCATACTTCCTATGATGCACATAATATGTATTATGCAGCACATGTAGGGTTAGGAAAAGTAGTATCTTATGGAAATGGATATGAAGGTACTGTATATGGTAATCTATTCTATAGCCATCAAGGAGAAGCGACTGCTACATTGAAAGGTGAAGGCTTAGGAGAAACCTATACATTTGCAGGTGTCAACAGTCTTCGTACACGCCTTGGGTACAAAGTTTCTAAACAATTAGGCAATAGTTACACAGGATATGTTGGTGCGGCCTATGAACGTGAGTTCTCAGGAGAAGCACATGCAACGGTTAAAGGCGCAAGTACTTTAGCACCTTCTTTAGGCGGTTCTAGCGGACTTGTAGAAGTTGGAGTTACCTATGGTAGCACTGCGGATACCTTTACTGGAACACTTAATGTAGAAGGTTGGTTCGGACAAAAACGAGGAACAACGATTGGCGGACGAGTAAACTGGAAATACTAATAGTATAGTGTTAGCACTATGACATAAGAAGATAAGCACTAGTTATGTATGGCTAGTGCTTATTTTTTGTTTATAACCTACTTATATGAATAGTTTAAAATAAAGGTTCTATAATATATGTTGAGTTATTTTCAGACGAGTAGTTCCAACTTTTTTTGTAATTAAATAAGAATTATAGGGCTATAGGACAAAATGAGTTGGTTTTAATAGCAATGAGCCTAGTTAAATACTAGGCTCATTGAATTTTAAAGTTGTAAAATTACAGATTTATAGGGAAAATAAAAAGCTACACAGTAGATAGTATCTACGTGTAGCTTTTATGTATATAACCTTATGGACATTCTTATTCCAAGTCATCGAAGTCGAAAGCCGCTGCTTTTGTATAGTTTGTAACTTTCGCTTCAAAGAAGTCAGTTTTAGTGCTGTTCAAGTTAGAGAAACTTTCAATCCAAGCCATAGGATTTTCCTTAATCTCTGGATATAACGGTTGCAAGCCGATGGAATCAGCACGTTGGTTTGCTAAGTATTTGATATAGCGCTCGATTAATGTATTGTTGATACCAAGGATTTTGTCATCTGTAATGTATTGGCCCCAAGCGATTTCATTTTCTGTGCCTTCACGGAGCATTTGCGTTAACTCAGCTTCCAGTTCAGCAGTGAACAGTTCAGGACGTTCGATGCGAAGCTCACGAATAATGTTTTGGAACAATACTAAGTGAGTCACTTCGTCACGATTGATATATTTGAAGATCGTGGAAGTTGCGGTCATTTTACCTTGGCGAGCCAATGTGTAGAAGAAGCTAAATCCAGAGTAGAAATAGATGCCTTCTAAAATATAGTTAGCCATGATCGTGCGAATCAAGTTATGTTCTGATGGTTCATCGCTAAAGCGTTGGTAAATATCTGCGATGAAGCGGTTACGAGCTAGTAAATGTTCATCTGTACGCCACTCATCATAAATGCGGTCACGAGTAATTGGATTCGTTACTGTATCCAAAATGTAAGAATAGGATTGGGCGTGAATTTCTTCTTGGAAGGCTTGGATGTTCAATAAAGAAGCCACTTCAGATGCTGTAATATAACGGCTCAAATTTGGCAAGTTCTCGCTTTGAATGGAGTCCAAGAAGTTTAAGAAGGAAATAATTTTGTCGAATGCACGACGCTCGCTGTCCGTTAAATAAGGGAATTGCTTAATATCTTCGTTCAAAGAAATTTCTTCCGGAATCCAGAAATTGTTCAGCATAGTACGATACAATGTGTTCGCCCAATCGTACTTAATACGATTCCATTCCCGTAAATTCGTTGTATTACCGCCCACCATACTTTGCGTGCCACGGTCACCATGTTCATTAAAAATCAGTTTCTTTTCCATGAAAGTTGATCCTACCTTATCTATAATAACAATATGTATATAAATTATTATGAAAGCGTGGATAGAATACATGCTTTCATAGATTCGTAGATGTAAACTACCTTCTATTATACTAAAAAGATAGTGGATTGAGCAATCAAAAAGCACAGGAGTAGCAGTCCTGTGCTTTTTTGTGTACTCTACGCTAGAATACGTTTCCTGTTAATTTAGTACATTTTCATTGTAGCATGATAGTAGAGATATAGGAAGAGGGAAGTCATCTAGGATTCCAGATGTTGACGAGCATATAATATTTGATGCCATATACTTGCAATTGCTTGTGTATGCAAGCATCATGGTGTATGATGGAGAAAAGAAAGGAGTGATATATATGGCGAATACAAATGCAGTATATGCTAGAATTGATTCTACTTTAAAAGAAAATGCAGAGAATATTTTAGGGCAACTTGGGATTTCTCCATCTAGTGCAATACAAATGTTATATAGCCAAATTGTGTTGCAAAATGGGATGCCCTTTGAAATTCGATTGCCGAACCGTAAAACACCAGTATCTTTGAGTAGATTATCGAAGGAAGAACTAGATGTTGAATTGCAAAAAGGAATAGATTCTTTAAAGAACGATAAGACCTATAGTATAGATGAAGTAGATGCGTTATTGGCGAAGGAATATGGGATATGAGTGATCATTATAGAGTGACTTATTCCTCTACGGCATTAGAAGATTTAAGGGATATATATGAATATATTCGTTATACATTACTATCTCCTATAGCAGCAGAACATCAAATATTGCGAATCAGGAAAATAATAGCTTCTCTAGATATATTTCCGATGAGACATATGCTAGTTAATGAGGAGCCTTGGAAATCGAAAAGGATATACAGGGTTCCTATTGATAAGTATGTAGTTTTTTATTGTGTGGATGATATAATGCATGTTGTTTCCATAGCACGTATTTTTTACGGAGGTCGTAATATAGAGAATCTAATGGAGCACTTAGATACATAGTTTGTGATTGGTGTTAAAAATATAGAAAATAAAAGCACAGGGTATTTGCCCCTGTGTTTTTTATATTCAAATTGTATGAATAATACAGTTTTACGATGTCTTTTTTGTTATTAGATGAGTTGTGTAAATGTATATAGGAAACTAAGAGAAAGATGTCGAAATATATACTCTAGAGAGTGATGTGTTTGAATAGTCTATATTTTGTAACGGTAAGAAATATATAGAATTAGAAGAATTTGAGAGGAAGTAACAAAACTTTAAGTATACGCAAGATAGGAGAAGAATTATATGAACTATAATGCAGATAAGCCAATCAAAACAGGCGCAGAAGATTTATTAGGAAGAACATTTTTTTCAAAACAGTTAGCAAAGGCATTGTATGAATGTGATGCTAGCGATGGATTAGTGATAGGCTTATTTGGAGAATGGGGGTCTGGTAAAACCTCTGTACTCAATATGACGATGAACGAGATTAAAAACATGGGAGAGGAATCTGAAAATGAGCCGTTAATTGTTACATTTTCACCTTGGAATTATTCTGATAAGGATAATTTGATTAGTTTATTTTTTCGTAATTTAATAAATCACTTAGATATGCCAAGCAATAATAAAATTAAAAGGAAAATAGGAAAAGTATTAACCGACTACGCAGATTGTCTAGATGCATTATCGGTACTATCACCATTGGGAGGTATTCTTGTTAATATATTAAAACCTATTATTAAAACACAGGGCGCTAATCTCATGGAAGTTCCTAATCTAGATTCAACGAAAGAAAAGCTTGAGACGATATTGAAAGGAAGTAATCAAAAAATCATTGTCGTAATTGATGATATTGATCGGCTCACTAATTCACAAATTAGAGATATCTTTCATTTGGCTAAACAGGTGGGTAATTTCCCCAATATAGTGTATATATTGTCTATGGATAGGGAAATCGTTTGTAGAGCGTTAAAAGAAATCCATAATATAGACGGACATGAATACTTAGAAAAGATTATTCAAATTCCATTTGAGATTCCCAAAATTAGTAAAAGTAAGGTGCACAAGTATTTATTTAATCAGCTAGATAAAATTATTAATGACACATCTAATGATACAATCATAGATGATAGCTACTGGGGAAGGGTCTTTGTTAATTGTGTAAGTCCATATATTGATAACCTTAGAGATATCAATCGATTAACTAATATTTTTAAATTTAAATATCAGGCATTGTATCAAGAGGTAAGTGTTGAGGATATGATTGGAATTACGACGCTTGAAGTCCTAGAGCCAAAGTTATATAAATGGATTTACAATCACAAAGATGTTCTTTGTAATAGCATAAGATATAATATTTCTAGAAATAATGGAACAAGAGCAGAATATCGAGAAAGATTTTACAATGAATTTAAAGGTATAAATATTAATCCAGATAAGTCAATACGGTGTGTTTCGACGTTGTTTCCAGCTTTTGCAAAAGAGATTGATGAATATCAAGGTGTTTATCAATCAAATGCAGAGAGTAAGAAAAAAATGAAAATCTGTGATGATGAAAAGTTCGATATATACTTTAGATATGATTTGGATAGCGTAGAAGTCTCTAGAAGCACAATCAAAGACTGTCTTTTCAGATTTAATGAGGAGGAATTAGGTGCGATTGTTGAAAAAATCAATCAAGATGGAAATGTTGTTTATTTTTTAGAAGAGGTACAATCTTTGATTGATGATATTCCTTATGAGCGAATAAGTTTAATAGTCTCTGTGGTACTTTGTGTTCAATGGAAATTTAAAGGTGAAACTGATGCAGGATTATTTACAAAAACTGCATATGTTTTGGCTATAGATTTAGTAGAAGAACTTTTATGTAGAATTAGGATAGAACAAGAACGATTTGAACTTTTGTATTCTATGTTAAAAGAGATGGATAAAAATAGTATAGGTGCAATAGCTATTATCTTAGGTAGAATTAAATTATTTTATGAAACAAAACAAGAGAATGTGGAGGATAAAGCGCTTATAACCTTAGAGCATTTACAAGAGTTAGAAAAAATATATGTACTAAATATCAATGCAGTTATTGGAACAGAAGTGATTTCAAATATAGAGTGCTTTAATGTCGTTTTTCACTTGTGGGAAAAATTAAATGAAGAGGCTGTCTTAGAGTATTTTAATCAGGTTGCTAAAAATAATATAAATATGCTCAAACTTGTTTGTACGCTTGCAACAAGGTGGGAGGGTACTAGTGGTGGAGGATGGCGACTTGAGGCCAGGGAATATGAAAAATATACTTCTAAAGAGCCAATTTATAATGGAATTAAGAAACTAAATAAAAATGATTTATTAGAATCTACTGATGTTGAGAAATTAAAATTAGCATCATTTACTTTAAATTATCAGATGAATGGTATAGAGGTTATTACTGAAGAACAGGCCCAAGACTTAGTAGAACAATGGGATCGCAACGGTATAATAGCAGAAAATTAAGGCATATAAAAAGCACAGAGTTAAAACTCTGTGCTTTTTGCATACTTTATATTAAGTTACGTTTCATGCTTCTGTATTCTCCAACAAAAAATCTATGACATGTTTATGGACGATTCCATTCTGGCTAAAGTCAACGGTATCCATGGAGAGAACAAATTTAGGGTAATTATCTTGTACATGCGTATACACACCAAATTCACGTTGTCGTGTAGCCTCTGTTTCCATAAGATAGGACACTTGATAGTATACTCGTTCTTTATCTTTAGTGGCGATAAAATCGATTTCCATATCTTTTACTTTACCGATTTCTACGGTATATCCTCTAGATATCAGCTCAATATATACAATATTTTCCAGGGTTCTTTCAATATCTTTCGTATTAGAATATCCTTTGGCAGCCCGAAATCCATGATCTGTAAGGTAATATTTTTCATCGATTTTAAGATTTTTTTTGCCGACCGTATCGAATCTAGGCACTTTTTTCAGGATGAAAGCTTGCTGACAATAGTCTAAATAATTCAGTATAGTATCAATGGAAACATCCCGATGTTCGCTCTTTAAATACTTTTTAATACTAGTTGCTGAAACGGGGGATCCTATATTTTGTATAGTAAATGATAGGATGCGATTAAAAATATCTACATCGCGAATCTTATTGTGTGTCAACACGTCTTTGATCAAAACTGTATGATATACATCATTTAGATATTTATAACTACTATTTTCTTCTAAGTTAAAGTATTTTAAGGTAGGCATGCCACCTAATTGAATAAACTTAGTGAACAGCTCTTCCTTACTCAGGTGTTTTTCTTGGAATATTT
>CAUSMY010000054.1:0-8762 GCA_963533015.1 uncultured Veillonella sp. | reverse complement strand
TAAATGATAAAGTCTCTCAATCGGCTTAAATAAAGGGTTTGCCGGTTATTAAATCCCTAAAAAATAAAGGGGATTACACAAAATAGAAATTGAGAATCGAACTCATAAACGGAAAAGGAAATGATAATACATAGAAAAGGCTCTATATAAAGGGTTCTATACATAGGAAAGTATAGTGTAACGATATGGTTTTGTGATGAGAGACAAAATATGATAGGAATATTTGTCAATGTCTTGAGAGCTGTAGGATGACTGTAGAGAAATCTATTGTTAGATGGTATACTATATTCATAATACACAGAATAAAGGAGGATCCTATGGGATTTGTAAAATATCAGGTAGGTGACGTGGTACAAATGAAGAAGTCTCATCCCTGTGGAAGTACGAATTGGGAAATCAAACGAACTGGTGTTGATTTCGTGATTGTCTGCCAAGGATGTGGACATCAGGTGATGATACCTCGTCCAAAATTTGAAAAAAGTGTTAAAAAGATACTATCGAAAGTTACGTCCAGTGATATAGAGTGAGATCGTACATACCGATTTAATAGGGCTGCGATCTATTGTAAGAGATATTGTGTATTTGGGAGGTGTGCGCATGGTAGATATGAGGACATATGCAACTAAGGGTGGATGTGCTTGTAAAATTGGCCCTCACATATTGGCTGATGTATTACAACATATTCAGATGCCTAGCCATCCTGCAGTATTGACCAATGCTAATGGGATGGAAGATGCAGGTGTATATCGTATTAGTGATACGCAGGCACTTGTGCAAACAGTAGATTTTTTTACACCACCCGTGAGCGATCCGAGATTGTATGGTCGTGTGGCTGCCTGCAATGCACTTAGTGATGTATATGCTATGGGCGGAACACCGATTTCCGCATTAAATATAGTGGCTTTTCCTGTGGCTCTTGTGAAAGAAGGCATACTTTCAACGGTCTTAGAAGGTGCCAATGAGGTGTTAGAAGAGGCTGGAGTAGCTCTATTAGGTGGCCATAGTGTAGAAAATGAAGTACCTCTCTTTGGGATGGCTGTGACAGGGCTCATGAATCCTCAGTCGATTTGGACGAATGCGGGGGCCCAAGTAGGTGATGTATTAATTATTACAAAGCCTATTGGAACAGGAATTATGAATACGGCAGATAAGGGTAATCTATTTCCTCAAGGTGCACAAGAGGCTGTAGATAGCATGTGTACCTTAAATCGTATGGCGCGAGATGTAGCTGCAAGGTTTATGGTTCATAGCTGTACGGATATCACGGGCTTTAGTTTGTTAGGCCATATATCTGAAATGGCACGAGCTAGTGAAGTATCTATGGAGTTGTATGTAGAGGCATTACCTCTGTTCACAGATGTACAAGAGGCAGCTCGTATGGGATTAGTCCCTGCGGCAACCTATGGAAACCGTAAAGCCTTATCTAGTACGGTGGAGTTTGCTAGTGAGTTAGATACGGTGTGGAGTGATATTTGCTTTGATCCTCAAACATCGGGAGGGTTATTGTTTGCTTGCAGTGAGGACGAAGGAGAAAGGTTGCTTTCAGAATTACAGGGAGCAGGAATCAGGCACGCCGCTATTATAGGTCGTGTGAAACAGAAGGAAAGGAAGTATATATATGTCAAATAAAGAAGTTATGTTAGATATGCGTGGAAAGGCGTGCCCAGAGCCAGTGATAGAAGCAAAAAAAGCGATGGATGCGGATGGCACTACCTATGTGAAAGTTTTAGTGGATAATGATGTAAGCCGCGATAATGTGGTGAAATTAGGGGAATATAGAGGATACGAGAATCATGTGCTGGAGCAAGAAGGTAATTATATCGTTGTCTTAATTCCCCCAACTGTTGTTACAGAGGAGTTGGACACTGCTAGTGCGTTGGATATCCAAACGTCTAACGATCTAGATGATTTAGATTTGGAAGATATTTTTGAAAATGAATTTGCTGCGCCTTTGGGTAAGGTGATAACAAATACGACGATAGCAGGAGGAGATGCTCCTTTTTATATGACCACTGGGACAGGTAGTTTAGAGCGAAGCATTGCAGCCTATGAAAAAATGAAAGCAGAAAAAGCGGCTATGAGAGCACCTATCACACAAGAGATGGAGTCTTCTGAGGTGAAGATGCCAACGCCAGTTATGCCGGCTCAAGGGATAGGCGACAAAGTGTTACTCCTAACGAAAGATTACTTAGGAGAAGGCAGTGAAGAATTAGGCCGTAACTTGATGAAATCTTTCCTCTATGTATTGACAGAGGCGGATGTAAAACCGAAAGCGATCTATTGTATTAATAGTGCCGTAAACATGCTCGTAACAGGATCGGAACACATTGAAAACTTTAAAGCTTTAGAATCATCAGGAGTGACAATTGGTGGTTGTGGTATATGCTTAGACTTTTATGAGGTAAAAGACAAAGTGCAAGTGGGTACTGTTACAAATCTGTATGCTATCACAGAAAGCATGATGCAAGAGCCATTTGTTACATTGTAACTAGATGCTTAGTGATACAGATAGCTATCACTAGAATGATTGAATGAGGGATAGGGAGTGGTTGCTTTGGAAGTGAATAGTCAACAGCTTAAGATACCTATAGACAAGATATCACAAAACATACTTATCCTATTTAGCTCGTACTATTTTGCAGACAAAGCGGATACAATGCTGGGACAATATAAAGTACCTCATCAGTTGATGCCTGTACCACCAGAGCTATCTAGCGCCTGTGGACTTGCCATAGGTGTAGCAGAGTCGTATATGGAAGATGTGCTTAGAATATTTGAGGAACATAAAATAACCCCTTCTCATATGTATTACTATGAAAAGGGGAAAGAGATACTCCCATATGTACGTGGATCATGTTCTATCTAGGGGCTGCCCTAGAATTTGATGACTATTAAAAAAGCTAGGAATAATCCGCAGAGCATTCCTAGCTTTTTTCGGTGTTACACGTTGAAACGGAAATGTGTTACATCGCCGTCTTTCATTACATAGTCTTTACCTTCTAGGCGAACGAGACCTTTTTCTTTGGCTGCATTTTGACTGCCACAAGCTTCTAAATCGGCAAAGGATACGATCTCTGCACGGATGAAGCCTTTTTCGATATCAGAGTGGATTTTACCAGCTGCTTGAGGTGCTTTAGTGCCTTCTACAATAGTCCATGCACGAGCTTCCATTTCACCAGCTGTGAAGTAGTTAATTAAGCCTAATAAGGAATAGCTAGCTTTGATTAATTTTGTTAAGCCACTTTCCTCTAAACCAAGGTCAGCTAGGAAAGCTGTGGCTTCTTCGTCGGATAATTCTGCAATTTCAGATTCGATGCGAGCAGATACAACCACAACACCAGACCCTTCTTTGGCTGCATATTCTTCTACCTGTTTAACAAATTCATTGCCAGAGTAGTCGGATACTTCATCTTCCCCCACATTGGCTACGTATAAAGATTTTTTTGCTGTTAATAAGGTTAAATCTTTTAAGATGTCTAATTCATCTTCTGTTAGACCTTGAGCACGAACAGGGATGGCATCACCTAATGCAGCAGATACTTTTTCTAAAATAGGTGCTTCAATACGAGCATCTTTGTCGCCGGATTTCGCCAGTTTTGCAATACGTTGTAAGCGTTTGTCTACGCTTTCAAGATCGGCTAAGCACAATTCTGTGTTGATGATTTCAATATCGCGAACAGGATCTACAGATCCAGCTACGTGTGTGATATTAGGGTCGTCGAAACAACGAATCACTTGTGCAATGGCATCGACTTGGCGGATGTGACTCAAGAATTTGTTGCCCAATCCTTCCCCTTTGGAAGCGCCAGCCACAAGGCCTGCGATATCTACGAAACGCATAGCAGCAGGCAAGATGCGCTTGGAGCCGAACATCTCAGCCAACACAGCTAAACGAGCGTCTGGTACGTCTACAACGCCTACATTTGGTTCGATCGTACAGAATGGGTAGTTCGCCGCTTCTGCCCCGGCTTTTGTAATAGCGTTAAATAATGTACTTTTTCCTACGTTTGGAAGGCCTACAATGCCTACTTCTAAATTTGTGCTCATGGTATCTCCTTTTTTATCTTGTATAGCCCTAAGGCGATAGTATAGTGCGTCACACACTTAATATGTCATGTGAAAGTCCATATGGGGCTGAGTCAGCAAGTGCTAGTTGTGTGTATTTGCCTAGACAGGTAGCCTTCATTTATGGATAAACGGTATAAAACGCACCTATGAGATAGGTGCGTTACGCTTGTCTATGCCAATATTATAACTAATATTGTAAAAGTTGGCAAATATCACTTGTAGCACAATGAAAATCTTGTGGCGTTCTATACCCTACTTAGCAAAGAAGAGTCCACGGCATATTCCTTCACAAACGGTATTGCATAATGTTTGTTCAGGAACATACCGTGGACTCTAAGCGTTTGTTAATTTTGACAAAAGAACGCCAATAGATGTATATTGTGCCACTGTGTTCTAGGGAAGGGGGAACATATCGTGGACTCTGTGCATTTGTTAACTTTGGCAAAAAGAATGCCAAATAGATGTATATTGTGCCACTGTGTTCTAGGGAAATGGGGCTGGGGTAGATGAAAAGCACAGATTTGTGGTCTGTGCTTTTTGTGTGTTTTATGTATATCTTATAGATAATGTGCTCGTAATTCTTCAGCAGATTTAGGAGACAACCAAGCTGGTGCGATGTCGAATACTGTGAATGCACCGCGGCCACCATGTGCTGCTAAGCGATGTACGCCACGGGCGAATGCTACTAATACAGCACCAGTAAATTCAGGGTTAGAATCTAATTGTAAACCGAATTCGTAGATGTGTTTTGTACCCGTTGTAGTTTCGCCGCTGCGGATCACAAGACCACCATGTGGGATGCCTTTGTGGTTCGCATCTAATTCTTCTTGGGAGATGAATGTTACTGTTGTTTCATAACCAACGAAGTAGTTAGGCATAGTTTTGATTTCGTTTTCAATGCGAGCTGCATCAGCGCCTTCTTCCAATACTACATAGCATTCACGAAGGTGAGAAGAAGTAGCTGTCACTTCTGGTGTTTCAGCATTGCGGATAGCAGAGATAATTTCTTGTTTAGGCACAGTGTATTGACGAGCATCTGCTACGCCTTCGATGCGACGGATTGCATCGGAATGACCTTGGGATACGCCACGGCCCCAGAATGTGTAGGAATCGCCTTGTGGTAAGATGCTTTCAGCGTACACACGTTGCAAGGAGAACATGCCAGGGTCCCAACCGCAAGAGATTAATGCTGCTGTACCAGCTTCTTGTGCTACTTTACGAACGTTTTCGAAATGCTCAGGGATACGAGCGTGTGTGTCGAAGCTGTCGATCACATTGAAATGGGCTGCAATAGCTGGAGTTTGATCGATTAGGTCTGTCGCACTGCCACCGCATAATACCATAACATCAATTTTGCCTTTGAAAGATTCTACTTCTTCCATTGTATAGCTAGGCACGCCACTAACAGTTTGTAAACCAGAACGACGAGAGAATACGCCTACTAATTCCATATCTGGTTGTAATGCTACAGCCGCTTCTACACCGCGACCAAGGTTGCCGTATCCAACGATACCAATACGAATGTTGCTCATTGTTACTTCCTTTCGTGAAAGTTGATACTTTCGTTAATATTAAATGCTATCGAACTGTAATAGGAGATTACAGTATATGATGAAATGAGGAGCTGTGCCCGTTGTTTTTCGCATGTATCATTATAGCGAAAAATTTCCATAGAGGAAAGAGGAATATTAAAATTGTAGTGTTTTAATGCGATCGACTGCACGAATTGTGTTTTCTCGGCTACCGAATGCAGTTAGGCGTAAATAGCCTTCGCCTTCAGGACCAAAGCCAGAACCAGGAGTGCTGACGATGTGGACTTTTTCTAATAAGGTGTCGAATAAGTCCCAGCTAGTCATGCCTTTTGGTGCTTGAATCCAAATGTATGGAGCATCAACACCACCAAATACAGTTAGACCAATAGCTTCTAAGCCTTCGCGGATAATGCGAGCATTTTCCATGTAGTAAGCGATGTGTTCTTTAATTTGTGCACGACCTTCAGGTGTATACACGGCAGCTGCACCACGTTGAATGATGTACGGAACACCATTGAATTTTGTTGTTTGGCGACGATTCCACATAGGATTTAGAGGAACACGGTTTCCTTCTGCGTTTTTAGCAGTTACTTCATGAGGGACTACAGTGTAGGCGCAACGAGTACCAGTGAAACCTGCCGTTTTAGAGAAAGAGCGGAATTCGATGGCTACTTCACGAGCGCCTTCGATTTCATAAATAGAACGAACTGTATCCGTGGATGTGATGAAAGCTTCATAAGCGGAATCGAACATTAAGATCGCTTCGTTATCTTTGCACCATTGTACCCATTCTGCCAAGCGAGCACGGCTTAATACAGTACCAGTTGGGTTGTTAGGACAGCAAAGGTAGACGATATCTACACGTTCTTTTGGAAAGTCTGGGGAGAAGTTGTTCTCTGCGTTGGTTGGCAGGTATACCACTTTTTCATAAATGCCGTCGATAGCTTTGCCAGTGCGACCGCCCATGACATTAGAGTCAAGGTATACTGGGTATACAGGGTCGGTAATAGCGATGATGTTGTCTTCAGAGAAAATTTCCTGGATGTTGCCCACGTCAGACTTAGCGCCGTCGGATACGAATATTTCATCCGGTTGGATTGTGATACCTAATGGTGTATAATCTCCTTCAGCGATGGCATTGCGCAAGAAATCGTAGCCTTGCTCAGGACCATAACCTCGGAATGTATCGGCAGAACCCATTTCTTCTACGGCAGCATGCATCGCTTCAATGACAGCTGGTACAAGAGGGCGAGTCACATCGCCGATACCAAGACGAATGATGTCTGCTTCAGGGTGACTTTCTTTGAAAGCTTCTACTTTACGAGCAATATTAGCGAATAAATAAGAACCTTGTAGATTTTCATAATTTGGATTTACAGTAGCCATAGGAGCTCCTTCTTTTACAAAATAATAAAGATACATGTATATAAAGACATCGAAGCGGTATGCACATTTTAGCATAATAGATATGTATATATGCCGTGAGTTACTTATGCAGACACGCAAGACGAGGAACATTTATATATAGATGTAATTGTAATAATTAATGAATATAAAAGGGGATTGAATAGGTCCCACAAATTACATCTCTATATTCTATAGTATTTATAATAATATGTCAAAAGCAAAATGGAGGTATAGCGTGCTGTTATACTAGTTAATTTACCTATCGAGGTTTCAGCTGATACCATATGTTTTGTGCCAATGATTGTGTTTAATTGCCTGTGTATGTCGTTATCACATAAAAACGAGGCTGTTCATAGAACGCCTCGTCATTTAAAAGGTTAAGTTTTAATTAATGATTTTAGAATGACATGTTCAGTACATTGCGTTGGACTTTACGTAATCGATACATATAGCAGAGTGCAGCCGAAGACGTGCTTGATAATAATCCAATCCAAACGGAGTAAGGCCCGAAGTCTGTGAATAGGTAGCAGAGGTATGCAACGGGTACGGTCACGCCCCAATAGGTGCCGATGGTAATAATAGATACGCTAGTTACATCACGATAGGCTCGAAGAACCCCTTGTAAAGGTGTGCCTACAGCATCGATAATCGTGAAAAATACGGCGTAAGAAATGAAACTTTCAATAAGTGGAATCATGTGATCTTCCTTGGTATATAGGCTGGCTAAGAAGTCGATATGAGTGAAAGAATAGGTTCCAATGCAAAGTGCTATGAAAGCTGCTACACCACGAGTAATCCATGTGTAAGTAATAGCATTTTGATATCGCTTAGCTCCTAACTCATAAGCGATGACAATGGTGGATGCCATACTTAAACTCAATGGGAAAGAAAATGTTAACCCTAGGAAACTAGACGCTGCTTGATGGGCGGCTATAATTTCTGTACCGAACTTAGTCATAGCAATCCCAGCAGCACTAAAAATGCTAATTTCTGCAAAGATAGAGAGGCCAATAGGAATCCCTAGAGCTAATTGATCTCGAATGAGTATCCAACTAGGACCGGTGAAAGAAGACCAAAATCGATACTGTTTGAAGTGTTTATGGAATGTAATGAGACCGAGAAAACATAGCATCATATACCAATAGGCGATGGCCGTTGAAATACCGGCACCAAAGCCCCCCAGAGCGGGGATGGGGCCATAACCTTGTATGAATAGTACATTGAAAATAGACTGAAATAACACACTACTGCCAATGATGTATAAAGAGTAGCGAGTATTTCCGTGAGCGTCGACAATGTAGCGAAATCCAGACATGATCATCATAGCTGGAAAGGCGACGCACATGGCGTTCATATATTGGATGCAAACAGATTTTGCCGCTGGTTCTAATCCCAATAGATCTAACAAAGGAGATAAACCAAGCAGGGTGGCAAGTATAAGAACTGTTGCAAATGCAAGCCCTAAATAGATATTTTGCCACATAGTAGCAGCTACCGATTCAGTTTTTTTTGCCCCCAAGGCATGAGAAATAATTGGTGTAACACCAAGGAGAATGCCGGAAAGGCCAAAAAAAGCGGCGACCCATAAGTTGTACCCCACACCAATAGCTGCTAAATCTATGGTACTGTATTCCCCCGTTAATGTGACCGCTATAAAACTACCAACAATGATAGAAAATTGTGTAGCAATGACGGGGGCAGCTAAAAGTAGGAAATGTTTACCCATAGAAAATAAAGATGTAGACATACTACCTC